>NZ_JANQCX010000057.1:0-200 GCF_024723575.1 Campylobacter sp. 2352 PW | reverse complement strand
TTATTTTTGGAAATTTACTTTCTAATGATGTTTTATCTCAATTTATATGTTTTACTTTTGTGTTTATAGTAATTTTTTATGTAGTATCAAAAGGTGTTAAAAGTGGTATAGAAAAACTCAATGTTTGGATGATGCCAAGTTTATTTATACTACTTATTTTAATGCTTGGATATTCTTTTAGTATGGATGGTTTTTCTAAA
>NZ_JANQCX010000056.1:0-210 GCF_024723575.1 Campylobacter sp. 2352 PW | reverse complement strand
CCCCCTCCCAACCCACCAAATAACAATTCAATAACCAACAACACAGAAAGCCATAATAAACAGCTAAAAAACCAAATATTTAATTTTCTTAATAAATATTCTATCTAACCATATACTAAAATAAATACAACCATCCGACCACCCAAAAACCAAAAGTTAAGTCATTAAAACTCATAAAAAACAAAAAACTATAAATAACTAAGAGCCATA
>NZ_JANQCX010000055.1:0-220 GCF_024723575.1 Campylobacter sp. 2352 PW | reverse complement strand
TAAAACTTTTTCTTTCTAGCATCCTCTAAGATATCACTAGCTATTTTATTTACATTATCAGCTACTATAGCACTATCATTAGCTATTTTTAAATTCTCTTGAGTTACATGATCAATTTGAGCTACAGCATCATTTATTTGAGTAATACCTGTAGTTTGCTCTTTAATACTTTCACCCATTTCATTAATAGATTGAACTAAGATATTAGTATTAGCTTCTA
>NZ_JANQCX010000054.1:0-230 GCF_024723575.1 Campylobacter sp. 2352 PW | reverse complement strand
TTTTTAGATTAATACTAATGCTATTATCATTAGCTATACCATTATTAGTTACACCTGCATAAAAGTCTAAGAGTGCTTTTACTTCTACATTAGTATTTAATGCTAATAAGGTTTGTAAGTCTTTTATATCTATAGTGTTTTTATAAGCATTACCTTGTATGATTTTACCCCCATAGATTTCTCCTACTAAGACAGCATTATAAGCTAATGGGGTATTTTTAGTATCTACT
>NZ_JANQCX010000053.1:0-236 GCF_024723575.1 Campylobacter sp. 2352 PW | reverse complement strand
ATCATCTCTTATTATCTATCACCTTTACAAGCTATACAAAATGGTCTTAGTTCTTTCTTTGACTTCATCAATCATAAAACTAAAGATTCTGCTATGATAGATGTTAAGAGTAACGACGAATTTGGAGTGATAGCAAAAGCTATCAATGAAAACATTACTAAAACTAAAAATGCATTAGAACAAGATGCTAAGGCAGTAGAACAATCAGTAGAAACCGTTAGAGAGGTTGAAGGTGG
>NZ_JANQCX010000052.1:0-236 GCF_024723575.1 Campylobacter sp. 2352 PW | reverse complement strand
GCTATTGATACCGCTAGATTTGCAAATTGGGTTGCACCATCATTATTACCTACACTAAAACCAAAAGCAATAGAGAATGCTGTTACAAAAGCTAAATTACCTTCATATACCTTAGACATATCTTTACCGCTGTCTACAGAAAACCCTGAACCAGCACTCATACCATTTGCACTCATAAAGTCACCAATATTAGCATTAGTAACTATCATTTTACCGCCACCTTTATAGGCATTAAA
>NZ_JANQCX010000051.1:0-275 GCF_024723575.1 Campylobacter sp. 2352 PW | reverse complement strand
ATTGACCCTTTCGTCTAGTGGCTCAGGACGTCACTCTCTCTGTGTGATAACAGAGGTTCAAATCCTCTAGGGGTCGCCATGAATGCATATCATAATCAAATACAACAGATTAAAATTTACTTTTTTTATATTTTTTTAATCATTCACCCATCACATACCATAACACACACCTATAAAACCCACTCTATTTTTTCCCTTCTCTCCTTCTTTTTCTCAACACCTCTTCCTTTTTTATTTTTTAAAAATAATTTTCTTTCCTCAACAACCTCCTACTA
>NZ_JANQCX010000050.1:0-347 GCF_024723575.1 Campylobacter sp. 2352 PW | reverse complement strand
AAATGCAAATATTAGTGTTTCTAGTAGAGAAAAAATTCCTGATACTAACTTTGAAGCCGTGATAGTTAATTTTGAAATTAGTGGTAAAAATTTCCAAGAAATCGTTTTCACTCAAGATAATATCATCACAACTGAAGTAATTGATGTAAAAAAAGGTGAGTTTTATTCTCAAGTTTATCAAGCAAAACTCATGGAAAAACAACAAGCTGAATTTTCAAAAAAAGCTCTAGTGGAACTTAAAAAAGAAAAAATGTTTGTTTCTTTAGGCGATAAAAACAAACCTTTGCTTTATGTTTTTAGCGATCCTGAATGTCCATATTGTAGAATGCATTTAGATAAAATAGAAG
>NZ_JANQCX010000049.1:0-349 GCF_024723575.1 Campylobacter sp. 2352 PW | reverse complement strand
AAGGAATATAAATGAAAAAACCTTTTTATAAACTTAAAAGATTTTATATACCTTGTGGTTTACTTATAGCTTTTGTTATCTTTATAAGCTTAGCTTATCGCCCTTTAGAGCTTATCTTTTGGGATAAGTATTATTATGAAAAAGAAAATCAAATTAGAAAAGAGATATCTAAATTATTCTGGAGCAACGAAGAAGAATTCAAAAAAGTTTTTGTAGAACAAAACTTAAATCAAGAATTAAAACTTAATCAAAAAGAACTATTAAATTATATGCATAATTTTAAAAAAGATTTTAAATTTATGCAAATTTTAGGTTTAGACAATGCTTATTTGGTAGCTCTTAAAAATAA
>NZ_JANQCX010000048.1:0-353 GCF_024723575.1 Campylobacter sp. 2352 PW | reverse complement strand
CCTTTATTTAATATAACTGTATTATTATTAGCATTAGCATCTACACCAAAAGCACCTAAGATATAAGGAGCACCATTTAAAGGTAAGGTATAGGTGTTTTCAACACCCATATTCACATAGGCATCTTTTAAGAAATTTAAAGTATTATTACTTACTTCACCTTTTCTAGCTATGGCTGGAGTGATTAAAAAATTATATTTATTATCTAAACCCGTAGCTTTAGGATTAATTACTTCTTTATCAGTAGGTTTTAAATAATATACTGAAGATAATTCTCCTGCTTTTAATACTAAGGTATTATTATTAGCTTTTGCATTAAAGGTGTAAGCAGAAACTAAAAAAGGTATATAGCT
>NZ_JANQCX010000047.1:0-363 GCF_024723575.1 Campylobacter sp. 2352 PW | reverse complement strand
TTTATTTAAGTTTTTATTTATTTCTTTATTTTCATTTTTATTGATTGTTTTATCTTTGTTATTTAATTCTTCATTGACAATAAAAGAGCTCATATAAGTTTGATAAGCATGTTCTAAATCTTTAAAACCAAGTCTTTTAAATTCATCAATACTTTTATAAAGTTCTTTTCTTGCATTTAAATAAGTATCATTTAGTTTGTTTTTATGAGAGATAAAGATAGTATAAAAACTAGAGTTAAATTCTAATTCTTTTATTGTGTTTTCATCAAATAAAGCTTGCTTATCTTTATCATATAAAACATAATCTTCACAAAAATATAAAGCTTTTAATAAATAGGGTTTTGAATCGATGTTGATGTTGTT
>NZ_JANQCX010000046.1:0-375 GCF_024723575.1 Campylobacter sp. 2352 PW | reverse complement strand
TGTATTAGAACAAAAGGTTGGTTCTAATATGAATGAAATTAATAGAGTATTTGATAGCTATAAAGCCTTAGACTTTACAACAGAAGTTGCTAATGCTAAAGGTGGGGTTGAAGTAACAGCAAATGCTTTAGGTAAAGAAATAGTAGCTATGCTAAGACAATCATCTGAATTTGCTAACTTACTTGCTAGTGAAAGTGGTAAATTACAAAGTGCTGTTAAGAACTTAACTGATTCTTCATCAAGCCAAGCTTCTTCTTTAGAAGAAACAGCAGCAGCATTAGAAGAGATTACTTCTTCTATGCAAAATGTATCTCATAAAACTAGTGAAGTAATTGCTCAAAGTGAAGAGATTAAAAATGTTACTTCTATTATTGG
>NZ_JANQCX010000045.1:0-512 GCF_024723575.1 Campylobacter sp. 2352 PW | reverse complement strand
AATGGATATATTATGCCAAATATATCTGAATATTTATATTTGGATTTATTAAATCTTCGAGATAAATTTGATACAAAAAAACTTAATGATTTTGTATGTTTTTTCCAAAAAGTTACAGAAAAATACTGCAAAGAAAAATTAAATGATAGTATATATTTTAGTGCCAAATCGAGGATAAAAAATCATTTGGCTTATCAGTTTGGTCTTGCAATGATTGATTGTTCAAGAAATATTTTGGGATACGTTAAAATGCCGTTTGTGTTATTTAAGGTTTTTAAGCAATATCAAAACAAAAAAAAAGAATATTATAAAAAAATTTCTGAGAATCCTAAATTAGTATTACCTAAAATAAAAGAGTATGCAGATTATCAGGAAGCGATAAGATTAAAAGAAAGCATTACATATAGGTTAGGACAAGCTCTCATACAGGCCAATAAAACTTGGTATGGGGGGGGGTATGTCAGATTGCTATTTGAAATTAGGAAGTTGAAGAGGGAATATTGTGACAAAAG
>NZ_JANQCX010000044.1:0-569 GCF_024723575.1 Campylobacter sp. 2352 PW | reverse complement strand
TTCAATCTCACATTCATAATTATATTAGATAAAAAGATACTATCTTTATCAAAGCTTTTTAAGTTATATTCTAGTTTTAAATATCTTTTTTGTATATCTTGCATTAAAGTTGAGAGATTATATAAACTTAAACTTTCTAATATATTTATAAATTCTATCTTACTTAAAGTATTAAAATCATTTAACAAGCTAAGATAATTACTTATAATAGAAGAAGAATTGATATTGTGAAATATAATTTTATTTTTTATATCTTCTTTAATAAAAAATTGATTATTTTTTATATAAAAATAATCTTTAAGATGATGATCACTTAATATTTGATTGTAAAAACTTAAAAGACTTTCTTTACTATTTAAGTCTATAAAATTTAAAAATATATTTTCTTTTAATAATACTTCTTGTAATTGTTTTAAGTTTTTAAAAGCTTGATTTATACTAGAAGTATTTTTTAAAGCATAAATGATATTATCATCTTTAGAAATTGTTCTATTTATATTATATTGCAATAAAGGATTTTTATAAAGTGTATCACTATTGATTAAGATATTGATATGAAAAGATTCTTT
>NZ_JANQCX010000043.1:0-639 GCF_024723575.1 Campylobacter sp. 2352 PW | reverse complement strand
GATTTGATTTAGGGTAGTATTAGCTGAGTTAGAACTATGAAAGCCATTAACTACAAAAATATCTTCTTTAATACTTGGAGTGAGTATGTCTTGTTTAAAGTATAAATCATTCATTTTAGAATGAGTTTTATCTTTAGGATTATCATAGATTAAAGTGATATTTGAAAGGTTTTTATTAGTAGCCATTTGGCCATAGAAGTTTTTACCACTTAAGAGTTTATAAGTATCAAGATTATAATCATATACATCATTATTATTGAATTTGTGCTCTTTAATAACATAAGCATTAGAAACTTTATCATAATTTGCTTGGGTGGCTGCCTCTAAAGAACTTAGGGAAAAAATAGCAAATAAAGAAAGTTTTAAAAGATTAGAGTTTTTATAGTTTTTTAAAGAGTTTAAAGTGTTTGAGTTAAAACGAAAATTATCGTTCCCCCCCCCGTGAGGTGATTTTTAGATAAATTTATATTCATTGAAAAAGTCCTTTCAAAAAATAGTTAATGTGTTTGATTGGTTTATTGCTTGTTTTTAGTGAGTTAGTAATGATAATTACTAACAATTTATTAATATATTCGGAATGTTAATACTATGTTTATAAATTTGAGCTTAAAAATAATTTAAGATAAAAAATATCTTAAA
>NZ_JANQCX010000042.1:0-662 GCF_024723575.1 Campylobacter sp. 2352 PW | reverse complement strand
ATAGCATCATTACCATTGTTAATAGCTTGACCCAAAGTTGCAGCTTGAGATCTTAAGCTATCTGCAATAGCCATCCCAGAAGCATCATCTGCTGCAGAGTTGATTCTAAGACCTGAACTAAGTCTAGACAAAGACTTGTCTAATTCTCTTGCTGTTATAGTTGAATTTGCATGTGCATTCATTGCACCTATGTTGGTGTTTATTCTAAAACCCATTTTAAATCCTTTCAAAATATTGCTTAATTTTTATAAAGCAATAAGTGTTCCAAATATAAGAAAGTAAATGGGAGATAAAATAAAAAGAGAGAGAAACACCTTGAATATTCAAGGTGTTTTGGATTTCTTTACTATTGTAATAATCTCATTACATTTTGTTGCACGGCATTAGCCTGACTCATAGCATAAGATCCACTTTGAGCTAGAATATTATATTTAGCAAAGTTTGCACTTTCTGCAGCAAAGTCTACATCTCTGATGTTTGATTCAGCTGATTTGATATTTACTTGAGTTACACTGATGTTATTAAGTGTAGCTGTGATTTGATTTTGCACTGCACCAAGATCAGCTCTAATAGAATCTAAGTTAGTAATAGCAGTTTCAGCTATATCCATTACAGCCATTGCGCCTTTGAGTGTAGTTACACCTGCTTGTTGATCTTTAGCA
>NZ_JANQCX010000041.1:0-666 GCF_024723575.1 Campylobacter sp. 2352 PW | reverse complement strand
AAGATCTTATTGCTATGCAAAATAAACTTGATAATACTATTAAAGCTTATAATGCTTATGTAGATTTAATCAACAAAGGTTTGGCAAGTAAAAATGATCCAGAATTTATTGCATTTAAAAACCAAATAGATACATTAATGAAAGAGAGTCAGGAATTAGCAGATTTAATCAATAATAACCAAGATATATTAAATACTTGGAAAAACATATCAAGTGAAAAATATGGAGAAAATTTTAAAATAAATGGTGCTTTTGCCAATGTAATATTAAATACCAATCCTAACTTAAAAGAAATAACTGGAGATGGTGGAGATGGAGAAGATCCAAATAAACCTGATTTACCTGAATCTGATATGGATTTCGAACAAACTGCTTCACTTAATCTAATAGGTGATGAAGCTTTAGATGAAGAAGAAGAAACTGAAGAAGTAGATGAAACCTCTTTACTTCAAAAAAGTAAAACTTGCATAGTAAGTGATAATTATAAAACTATGAATCCTTGTATAGTTGGAGGATTATAAAAATGCTTGCTAGGATAGCTATATCCTAGCAATAATAACGAGTATATTAATGAATACTCGTATTAAATAATATTTTGATTAATCAATAATAAATATTAAAAAACAAAAACTCTTAATTTTAAAAATATATAAATAAAAGGAACAA
>NZ_JANQCX010000040.1:0-764 GCF_024723575.1 Campylobacter sp. 2352 PW | reverse complement strand
GCCCATAGCATCAGCCACATTGGTGTCGATGTTTCCTTTTGATTCTCTTAGAGAAATTGATGCTTGAGAAATCATATCAGTTGCACCCATACCTATAGCACTAAGTCCGCTTCCTGATATTAAGATATCTTTACCATCATTTTTAACTAATGATAAACGACCATAATTTTTATAATCATCTTTTAAAATACCAGAACCAACTCCTATGCTACCAGTGATTTCTATACCTCTACCATCTCTTGAGTTAAGTACTAATCTACCATTAGCATCTTTAGAAGCTTCGACACCTGTGGTATCTTTTACTGAGTTAATAGCTGAAATCAAAGCTCCATTTTCATCACCATCTTTATACTCAACTTCACCGATTTTTACACCATTGATAGTAAAATCTTGTGAGGTTTTATCAGCTTTGATAGAACCAGCCCCAGTGGTTTGAACCAAGAAATTAGCTCTAACACCTGTGATATCTGCTACTCTATTAATCTCTTCAGCCAAAGCACCTATACCAGTACCTACTGAAGATGAAATCACTACAGGTTGGAATTTAAAATCATCTATACCATTATAGTTTTTAATAGTAAGTTGAGCTACACCACTACTATGAGACATAGAACCTGTTTCAAATCTAGTAACACCGATTTTACTTGATTGGGTTGCACCTATACTAGCTTGGATGGTTTGATTTGATTGAGCACCAATTTGGAAGCTTTGATTAGTAAAACCACCACTTAAAAGTTGTTTACCGTTAAAAGAGGTTGTATTTG
>NZ_JANQCX010000039.1:0-764 GCF_024723575.1 Campylobacter sp. 2352 PW | reverse complement strand
TCCCATAGCATCAGCCATTTGTGAATCTATTCTCCCTTTTGATTCTCTTAGCGATACAGAAGCTTGAGAAATCATATCAGTTGCACCCATACCTATAGCACTAAGTCCGCTTCCTGATATTAAGATATCTTTACCATCATTTTTAACTAATGATAAACGACCAAAGTTTTTATAATCATCTTTTAAAATACCCGCTCCAGGACCCATATCTCCAGTGATTTCTATACCCCTACCATCTCTTGAGTTAAGTACTAATCTACCATTAGCATCTCTTGAAGCTTCGACACCTGTACTATCTTTTACTGAGTTTATAGCAGCTACTAAAGCTCCATTTTGATCACTATCTTGATATTCTATCCTACCTATTTTAACCCCATTAATAGCAAAATCATCACTTGTTACTCCTGCTTTTATAGGACCAGCTCCGGTGGTTTCTACTATAAAATTAGCTCTAACGCCAGTTACATCTGCTACTCTATTAATCTCTTCAGCCAAAGCACCTATACCAGTACCTACTGAAGATGAAATCACTACAGGTTGGAATTTAAAATCATCTACACCATTATAGTTTTTAATAGTAAGTTGAGCTACACCACTACTATGAGACATAGAACCTGTTTCAAATCTAGTAACACCGATTTTACTTGATTGGGTTGGACCTATGCTTGCTTTTACAGTTTGATTTGACTGAGCACCAATTTGAAATTCTTGATTAGTAAAATTTCCACTTAAAAGTTGTTTGCCGTTAAATGCTGTAGTGTTTG
>NZ_JANQCX010000038.1:0-1032 GCF_024723575.1 Campylobacter sp. 2352 PW | reverse complement strand
GAAATAAAGTAAAACAATACTTGCAATACTTGTAAAAATAACAATAATGGCTTGTATATAGGCTATTTTCTCACTTGATTGAGAAATTGTATCAATATACGCCATATTACATACTGTATATCCATCTATGTTATCACACATTGCAAGTCTTTCATTTCCTTCTTTGCTGGTATAAAAGAATGGTTCACCATCTTTTACCTTACTAAATCCATCCGCCACAATAGCAACATTTGGATCGCTTCCAATATAATTTTTATTTGTTGAAACAAATGAAAAACGATTTTTGTCATAAATAAAAGAAGCGCCTGGCATTTGTTTAAGACTATCTTCTAAATCTTTAACCAAGACATCGATTGCCAATACTCCTATAAAATTACCATCTTTGTATATTGGCATGGCATAAGTAAAGCAAGGCAAACCTGTTGTAACATCAATATAAGAAGGAGTGATATATAGGCTATTATTTTTCATTGCTTCTATATAAAATTCTCTCGTTCTTGCGTCATAATTGTCAGCTTTTCCATAAATTCCATAGTCTAAGCCTTTACTATCGCTATCTGGATCACTTACTATTAATTCTCCATTTGGTTGAGCTAGATAAACAGCTAGGAAATTGCCAGAATCTCTAAATGATCTTAATTGATAGCCTATGTTATCCATTAATTTTTCAGCAGAATTTAAATCAGAATAAGGATGTCTAAGTATAGTTTCGCTTAGCTTTTTTAACGAATCAGACGTATCATCTTTGAAATTAATCATAAGATTTTTTGTAGAAATTAAACGATTTTGTTCAGAATTAACAATTTCTTGAAAAAGAGCATTTTTAACAAAAATAAATGTTACAACTCCTAGAATCAAAAGACATACAATTGCTATGATATTTGCAATTAAAGCAACTTTTATTTTAACACTTTTCACTACTTTTCTCCTAAAATATTTTTGTAATTATAAATAAAATTTTTACAATGAAAATTTAATTGTGATTTAATATTGTAAATTCCACAAAAGACAAAAAGATTATAAAATTGATAG
>NZ_JANQCX010000037.1:0-1164 GCF_024723575.1 Campylobacter sp. 2352 PW | reverse complement strand
GGCGAGTGAATTTTTGTTTTCTCCTGATTTTTCTAAGCTTGGTGTAGGGGCGTTTTTGAGTGCTTTAGGACTTGCTTGCTTTTCTTTATCTATTGGAGTGGGTTCGATTATAACTTATTCTGCAAGTTTGCCTGATAAAACAAATTTTATTACAAGTACTATTAATATTATTATTATTAATATTATCATTGGTATTATGATGGGACTTATTGTATTTACTTTCATATTTGAATTTAATGGCAATCCAGCTCAGCAAGGTCCAGGTTTGATTTTTGTATCTTTAATGAGTTTGTTTTCAAATATTGATCCAATTGGCTTTTTACCTTTGGGAAATATTTTAGCCATAGCTTTTTTTATAGCTTTGTTTTTTGCAGGGATTACTTCAGCAGTTTCCATGATAGAACCTTTAACTTTTTACTTAATTAATTCTTATAATTTTACAAGAAAAAAAGCTTTGATTTTTATAGCTTTCATTGTGTATTTTTTGGGAAGTTTATGTATTTTATCAGGAATTGAGTGGAGTAAAGATTCTTTGGAAATTTTTGGAAAAAGTTTTTTTGATATATTAGATTTTATAGCTTCAAATTTAATGATGCCTTTGGGTGGGTTATTTGGTGCAATCTTTGTAGGATTTGTACTTAAAAAAGAGGCTTTGCAAACTTTATTTTATCCTTATATGAGGGGTAAATACTTTGAGTGCTGGTATTTTTTTGTAAGATATATTTCACCTTTGGCGGTGATTTTAATCATGATAAAACAATTATTTTTTTAAGGTTAAAAGATGAATGAAAAATTTTCTAAAATAGGTTTTGTATTAGCAGTGGCAGGTTCAGCCGTTGGGCTTGGAAATGCTTGGAAATTTCCAACTTTAGTAGGTAACAATGGCGGTTCAGCTTTTGTAGTGGTGTATTTACTTTTAACCTTGGGTGTGGCTTTTGTGATATTTTTAGCAGAACTTAGCATAGGAAAACTTAGCGAAAAAGATCCTGTAAATGCTTATCATACTTTAGCACCAAAAAATAAAAAGGCATGGTCACTAGCGGGATTTTTTATGCTCGGTGCTATTATTTTAGTGTCTTTTTATAGTGTTGTGATAGGTTGGATAGCAAAATATGCTTATTTTGGGTTTTTTGAACTACCTAAAGATACAAATGAAGCAGGCGC
>NZ_JANQCX010000036.1:0-1173 GCF_024723575.1 Campylobacter sp. 2352 PW | reverse complement strand
GATATTTTAAAAATAGTTTTTGTGTCTTTTTCTGTTTCGTTTAAGGTTTTATTTTGAGTGTTAAGTTCTATCTCATTCATTTGTGCATTCTTTTAGTTTAGATTGTAGGGTATTGAGCTGATTGATTTGTTTTTGACCGAGTTTGAGTTTTGGATAATTATTGTTTATATTTTCTATTTTCATTTTAAGATAATCATCTTTATAGGCAATAAATTTAATTTTTGAATTTATAAGATTGATATATCTATCAACTGCAATATTAATTTTTTCTATGCCATTTAGAATTGCTATGGTTTTGGGATTATTTAAATCACAAATAGGAGCTATTGAAAGTTCTCTTAGGTACATATTATTAACAAACGCACCATCTAAGCCAATCAATAGATTAATATATGTTACAATTTCTATTATTTCAAAATCATTATCATTTTTTTTCAAAAAATCCTCTTCTAAACGAGTATTTAGAAAAAATAAAAAATCTTCAAAAACTTTAAATCTTTCCTTGTCAAATAAAAAATAAGTTTGATGTCCTATAAAAGTTTTTTCATTATCTAAAAGATAAAGTATAATATCCATATTTATTCTTAAAAGAATTCGACTAGCTTTTCTTGAAAGTTCCTCATCTTCATCTAGGAATGAATAAATAGTTAAAATTCTTACATCTTCAATACTAGCTTGTATCATCTTAAGATTTTTAATAATCATTTGTGTAACTTTTTCTTGATTATAGTTTTCTTTGCTTAAATTCTTAGCATATTCTAATTCTTCCTTGCCTTCGTTTTCACTCCATTTGATTAAAGCACTAAGATTTTCTCTTGCTTTATTTTCATTAGCTTCTTTAAATTGTAAAGCTTCTTGGATAAAGTTATAAGCATTGCTAGCAATTATGATAAAAACTAATACAATAAAAACTATAATAGAAATTCTTTTTGATGTTTTAAGCAATTTTTTTACCTTTAAAGTTAGTATTATTTATTATAGCATTATTAGATACAATCTTAAAATCTTCTTTTATATCATCTATAATGATATTGCTTTGTTTCGTTTTTAAAGAAGTTTCATTGTTAAAATTTGTATTTTTTATTATAGTGTCTGTATTTTCTTTTGTATTGTTTTCTTGTTTTAAATTTAAAGAAAATTCTTTGAAATTTATACTTTCTTTTGTATCACTTT
>NZ_JANQCX010000035.1:0-1379 GCF_024723575.1 Campylobacter sp. 2352 PW | reverse complement strand
AAAAGGAAATTTTTTCTTTAATTGAAAGAAATTTGCAATTATGGAATTTTGATTTAGTTGAAAGTATTTATTATGCGAATTATAAATCATCTGCAAATATAGAAACAAAATTTTACGATTTTTTATATTTAACCGGTAATATTGGTAAATATATATTAGAAGAAGAAAGATTAAATGATAAAATATTATACACAAGAAAAATATTACTTAGTGATGATATAAACTATCAAAATATAAAAAATAATTTATATAAAGAGATACCTAGAGACATACTTTCTTGCTTTTTATTGAATAAAAATTTTTATTTTTGTGATGCAAATGATAGTATATTTAACTTATTAGATTTGTATAAAAACTATATCCACAATTCTAATAATATCATTACGAGGAATTATTTCATTGCTACTTTAATACGTTTTTGTATTATTTTAGGTAAACAAGAATTGTTTTTTATTAGAGAAGCTTTCGATTTAAGATATTATTTATTACAAAAGATATATGATATTAATACTAGTGGTTCGAAAATATATCATAGTTTGTTTGTTAATGAGCTACAAGATCAGTTAAAAAATGGAAATATAAAAAGTGAGACAAAATTTGCAATTTGCATGTATGGTATGTTACGTGGTGATTGGAAAGGAACATTAGAGAAAAATATAAAGATTGCCAAAGAGCAGTTAAATGCTGATATTTTTTTATTTACTTGGGATAAAAAACAGGATTGGCAAAATATAACAACTGGCGGAGATTGTTGGGTGGATAGAAAATTAGCGAAAGATTTTTTTCGAGAAAGCCCAAAAGAAATTTTAAAAACTAATGATTTAAAAAAAAATATGCCTAATGTTTTTTTTATACTTAATCATGATATTTTTTCTAAATATAAATATAGCGAACTAAGAAGTGTTGTTGAGCATCATGAAAATTTCCGTGCTTTATTGATTGAAAATCAACAAAGGATACAGCAAAACGAAAATTTAAACTCTAATGTCGAATTTATGTATTATGGTATTTATAAGTCGTTTAAAATATTAGAGGAATATGAAGAATCAAATAATATTAAATATGATTATATTGTCCACATGAGAGTTGATTCTGAAATATCAATAGAAGGTTGTTTAAAAAATGAAATTATAAAATTAGAATCGAATAATATTTATGATTTAAAAACTTTGGCGGGTAATGGAGTTGGGAATGTTGTTGGTTGTAGAAATGTAATTAATATATATTCTTCTTTGTATATGCAAAAAAAATTTTATAAAAATTTAATGGTTGTAAATGTAAAAGATCCGCATGAAATGTTTTTTAAATGGTTATCTCTTAATGGTATTTACTCTGTTAAACCAAAATTCAAGATAGAGCATAGGTATACAAAAGCTCAA
>NZ_JANQCX010000034.1:0-1441 GCF_024723575.1 Campylobacter sp. 2352 PW | reverse complement strand
AATATCTTGCAAGTTTAAAGTCTTTAGTAGGTATTGTTTATTAGCAATAATACTTAAGCTTTGATTGGAATTTAAAAAAGTATTTCTTTCTTGTTTTAATTGAAAGCTTAGCTTTTCATTTAAAGATTTAAATAAAGAATTAAAAATTTCATTTTTTATTCTATTATCTTCTTTATAAAGTTTTAAATTAAATTGATATTTTTGTTCTTCTTGTTCAATGATTTTTTCTTGTTCTTTTAAATCTTGTATGTTTTTTAAATATTCTTCATCTATAAAATTGTAAGTTGTAGAAGCTATACTTGTTTTAGTTATAAGTTCTTTTTTCTTTGCTAGAGCAAGTTCGTATTGTTTTGAATAGCTAGGGTAGGGGCGTGGAGTGAAGAGGGAGAAACCAAGGACTTCGTATATATTGTTGAATATTTCATCTATATTTTTATCATTTTTATAATATTGTCCATTGCCTAGATGGATAGTTTGTGGAAAATATTGTATTTTTGGATTTAAAAAATTTATTATTATTTCTTTAGCTTTTTGTGATATATAGTAACTCAGCTTCTCCCCTTTAGTGAATATCACAAAGGCACCAAATGCTACCAAAGGTGCTGAATCTGGACATAATATACCAACTAAACTCACAATTCCAGCTGCAATTGCAGTCGCAGAAATACCAACTGTATAAACAATAGTTTCAACCCCTTCAGCTATAGCTTTAATAACTACCGACCTTTCGCCATTAAGGACATATTCTAAAGAATAATCCATAATTTTTAAAGTGTTTTCTGTTGGTTTGGTTATTATTCTTATTTTTCTTGCTATTGGTTCTAAAGTAGGATATTGCTTGGAGTAGGAATTGACTATATTAGAAAATCTCCCAACATCTTCACTCGCATTTTCTATTTTTTTCTGTAAATCTTCTATATCTTGTCTATTAAAATTTGCTATCCAATCCGGTATTATATCTTTTTTAGCAAGCACAGTATTTTCTATACCTTGTCTATCTTCAGGACTTAAATTATTTTCCGCATGCATTTAATCTTCCTTTAGCAATATTTATGAAATAATTATATCTTTTTGCTTCATATATTGTTGGGTATATCATTTCTTGAATTTCGGTTTTTAGTTTTGTTTTATATAATAAATTCATTTTTTTATAAGAATTAATCATATTTTCTAATAACTGTTCTTTTTGAGGTATAGAACACATAAAGTTTTTATCTAGGCTTGAAGCAAATGGGATTAAATTAAAAAGAAAATAATCAGCATTAAAGGCTATTTTCATAAGCGCATAAGTGTCAGGCAATGCATCTATTTTGTTAATAAAAATGATATATCTATCCATAATCCTTATAAAATTATTCATTTCGTTTAAATTGGTAGTGCTATTAGAAGCAAGATAAAAATAATTAAGATTAGTTTCACTTTTTCTTCCAAGTATACTTAC
>NZ_JANQCX010000033.1:0-1500 GCF_024723575.1 Campylobacter sp. 2352 PW | reverse complement strand
GATATCTTCTAAAGATAGTTTTTGTATATAGGCTATTTTTAAATTATTGATTACTTGTATAGACATAAGTTTATAATTATTATATTCTTGATTAAAGTGATTAAGATTTTCTAAAAATATTTTATACTCATTGATATATTCTTTTTCATCTTGTATATTATCTAAATATTTAAGATTTTGATTGAAAATATTATTATTGTAAAAATTACAAGAAAAACTATCAAAATTAAATTCTTTTAACAAATTACTATTTTTATTATCTATAGAACATAAAGGAGCAAAGGAATTTTGTATGTTTTTGTAGTAGGGGTAGAGAGAGTGGGCGGTGGATGTTGCTTTTCCTCCTAAAGAAGTTATGTTTATTATGAATAGTTTTTTTGTTTTGGTTATTTTTTTAATTGTTGTTAAAATTCCTGATGGTGCTAAATAATACAAAGGTCTTTCATTGATATCTTTTATTAAATATTCTAGTATAATATTTCTAGAAGTTTCATTTTTAACAATATCTTTTAAAAAGTCTAATTCTTCTAGTGTCTGCCTTTTATGAAAATCATCTAAAATAACACTTTTTTCTTGCCAATCTCTAAAACCTGAAATTCTAGCTAAAAAATCTCCAAAATCATAAAGTCCTATATAACAATCTACAATACCATCTTTAATATCCTTAAGATGTTCCATTAATCCTTTATCTCTCATTTTCTAGCCTTTTTAATTTACAAAGAAGAAGTAAAACAATATTTATTAGTTTTCTACTAAAAAGAATGATTATTGATAAATAACATATCATTTCAAATAATCCATATTTTGAAAAATATCTACCTAAATATATGAAATTTAAAAATACAATTGGTGGAAAGAGTAATAAGTTTTCACAAAAAATACTATACACCCAATCTATAATTTTATTAGAAACTCCATATTTACTTTTGCAATTTTTGCATTTTATTTCTAATTTGCCTGAGAATATATTCCAAATATTTTGTAATTTATTGATTTTTGTTTTACAAACTTCACATTCTTTATAAATAGACATTTATTTTTCCTATATAATTTAAAAATTATCTTTAAAATTTAAATTATCTTCCGCATGCATTTAATCTTCCTTTAGCAAAATTTATTAGACGATTAGGTTTTTTAGCGCCATATATTGTTTCGTATAATTCTTGATATTCGGTTTTTAAATTTATATCATACAATAAATTCATTTTTTTATAAGAATTAATCATATTTTCTAATAACTGTTCTTTTTGAGGTATAGAACACATAAGATTTATATCTAAAGTAAAACCAAAAAACAAAGTGTTGTAATTTACAAAAGTAAACTCAAACATTATTTTACCTGGATTATACTTAGATGGTAATTTTTCAATTTCACTCATAAAGACAAGAAACTCATCCACAACATTTAAATAATTATTAATTTCTTTTAAATCAGTGTTATTGGAAATAAAATAAAAATAATTAAGATTATTTTGCATTTGTAAAGTAAATAATACATCC
>NZ_JANQCX010000032.1:0-1505 GCF_024723575.1 Campylobacter sp. 2352 PW | reverse complement strand
GATTAGTTGGAAGATCTGTATTTTATTTAGCCTAATTTTTATCCATAACAATTTATATTTACTTTAATAAAAATATTTTCACAATAGCTGCAATTTTTAATCATACATTTATAAAAAAATATTTTTATTATTTTATTATACAAAGTATGTATTTTTCATTATTATATCATTTTTTGATTTATTTTTTTGTGTGTGTATTTGAACCAATTTTAAAAAAATTAAATCTTTTAAAATAGTTTAAAAATAGTTTTATATAAAAAAATAGAATTAATGCTAATCAAAAAAAGGAGTTATTGATGTTTAAATCTTTAAATATAGGGTTAAAACTAGTATTATCAGTTGCTATTAGTATAATCGCTGGAATAGCCATTTTGGTGACTATTTTATCAATTCAAGTTGCTTCTAATATGGAAAATGAAGCTAAAAATTCAATCTTTCTTTCTGCGAAAAGATACGGAAATTTTATGCAAGGCATTCTAAATGAGGAAGTTGTTCTTACAAAAGGAATGGCTACATCGCTTAATGAAATGTTTTCGAAATATGACCAAGTAGATGTTGCGCTAATAGAAAGCTTATTAAAAAATACCTTTGACAGTAGTGGTTATGCAGCTTATTCATTTCTTTGGCTAAAAGATCCTTCTGTTTTATCTGACACCCAAGCATTAGATTCAAATTTTAAAAGCTCTAATGGTAAAACTTTTGCTATGATTTTTTTCGATGAAACTACAGGAAAAGCAGGTGGTATAAGATCTATAAAAGTTCCTAATAATTTTTCTCAACTGAACATTTTGCAAAAAATTGAGCAAAACGCAAAATATGGTGATTTAGATACTTTATTTGTTGGCGCTCCATCAAAATTAAATTATGATGGACATGATTTTTTAGGTATTAATTTAGGAATGCCTATCTTTAACAGTAAAGGCAAATTTGTAGGTGTTGTTGGATATACTTTTGATTTCTTAGAAATATCACAAGAAATGCTTGATCCAAAACTAGATGCCTACGAAGGTGATTTAAGATTTTTAATGACTGATCAAGGAGTTATTACTATTCACAAAAACAAAGATGCTATATTAAAAACTCTACCTGAAATCAATAAAGATCCTTCGACAAAATTTATTATTGATGCCGTTAAAGAACGTAAAGATATAATTATTGACAATTATACTGATTCAAATGGAAATCTCAGCTTTGCTAGTATCACTCCTTTTAGCACACTAGGAGACTCTAGTCACTGGAGTATAATAGTTACCGCACCAAAAAAGTCTGTTTTACAACCTTTATATAAATTACAATTTATTTTAATTATTATAGCACTAGTTATAGTTGTTATAATCTTAGCCATTGTTTATTTTTGTGTAAATAAAATAGTAGGTGCTAGAATTCCTATTATACTTCATTCTTTACAAAATTTCTTCAAATTTTTAAATCATGAAACCAAAGAAGTGCAAACAATAAAGATTAAAGCCGATGATGAATTAGGAAGAATGGGTAAAATAATCAAC
>NZ_JANQCX010000031.1:0-1710 GCF_024723575.1 Campylobacter sp. 2352 PW | reverse complement strand
AGCATTAATATTACCCATATTTACCACATTGCCTGCTTTTTGTGGCTTAAATACAGGGGAGAAAGTTGTATAATCTATAACTTTTCCATTTGTATATTTTCCATCTGCAAACTCTTGCATACTTTTATTATCCATCGACGAAGTCGAAGCTACAAAGCGATTAGCATTGATAGTTCCTGTTTTAGTAATGATTACTCCATTAGGATTAATTAAAAAAACATTATTATTGCCAGCTTCTAATATACCTGCTATAGTAGATTTGCTAGTTCCATGAGCAATGTTTAGATAGTTTTGTCCACTTTGTCCTTTTCCAAAATTAACCTGTGCATCTTTACCTATGCTAAAACCACCACCCCATTGTATGACTGAGTTTGGTCCTTTACCCATAATATCCATATTATTACCATTAATATTTATACTCCCACTAGTCCCATGGGTAAATTTACCTCCACTAGGTAATTGATTTGGATTGATTGCCATTAGTGGAGAAAATAACATTGATACCGTTACACCTGAGAGTATGATGTGATTTGCTAGCTTTTTCATAATTAATCCTTTTGGTATATTGCTTTAGTTTAAATTCACTACTATGCTTTTTGCATCTTTACTTACACTTAGAGTGTATTTAGCTTTTTGAACTTTTGCTTTGATGTTTTTATGTAAGCTTTGATTATTTTTAGTGATAGTTTCTAATAAGCTTTGTAAGTCTTTTTGATTTAGATGTTTATTGTTTGCATCTACAAAGCCTTTTTCACTTTGCATTAAAATAAAGCTTTTATTTTTTACATTATTGCTTGTATATACATTAATAGAACTATCTTTAGAAAGATTAATAGCTTCTTTAGCACTTAAATAAGTTTTAGTATCATCTTTTAAGATAAAGCTATAATGATCAAAGTTATTAATAATATTTGCTTTTATATTTGTATTTAATACTAAATGATTATTAGTACCACTTTTATGCATTATAGCTTTTGATATAAAGTTATTATCTTCTTTAGTTTGTAAAAAGCTACCTGCTAATACTTCTATATTAGTATTATTAAAAATATTAGTATTACCACTTAGATATAAGGTATTATTATAGCTTTTATCATTTTCACTATATACACCAGAAGCACTTATAAATATAGCTTTGTTGTTTTTATACTCATCTATATTTAAATTATTTATATGAGTATAATTATCATGAGTATTCTTAGCTATACCTGCACTAATTACTATTTCCCCTTCTCTTTTATCAGAAGCTGTACCTAGAGCTAAATTATCAAAGATAAAAGTATTATTAGCACTTTCAGTTTTAGCATTAATAACATAAACATTAGAGCTAGCTGCACTTGAATAATCTTTAATATTTAAAGTATTATTATTAGCGCTTTCATTCGCTCTTAAAATGATTTTAGAACCTTTATCTATATTAGAAGCATTCGATAAAGATTGTACAAGATTATATTTTATAGTGTTTTTTTCTAAATTATCAGCTTCTATAATAGTAGTGAGGTTTCTACCTGATTTTACATTATCTAAAACTATACTATTAGCATTAGCACTACTTGCATAATAATCTTTATTATCCAAACTAACCTTACTTACTCCATATAAGTATAAAGGTATAGCTATGTTTGAGTTTTTAATATGAATGCTATTATTGTTTGCTTTAGAGCTTAGAGTTTGTGCTGCTGTGATTTGAATTTTATCTTGATGGTTTTC
>NZ_JANQCX010000030.1:0-1794 GCF_024723575.1 Campylobacter sp. 2352 PW | reverse complement strand
AGTTTCCAAACATTAACTATCAAAGAGCATAATTACATCTGTAAAAGCAAACATTCATAGATAACTCCTTAGTTTTTAAAGATCTAGTTTTTACTAGATCTTTAAAGATATATAGTTTTAAATATGAATGAGATTATTTATAAAATATAAAATTAGGAATAAAATTAAATTATAATTTTAAAGATTTAATTTAATATAGTTTGATTATCTAAACTATAATCATTATATACTAATAATTATAGTATAACAGCACACTATAACTTCAAATATATATCCCAATAAATACATATTTTTGTTTACTTTAAGAATTCTCATATAAAACTATGATATAATACAAGCCATAGTTTTAATTTTAATAAGGAGAATTCTCATGAAACTAGTTAAACTTAGTTTAGTAGCAGCTTTAGCTGCAGGTGCTTTTTCAGCAGCTAACGCTGTTTCACTTGAAGAAGCTATAAAAGATGTTGATGTATCAGGTATGTTCAGATACAGATTTGAATCTGATAGATTAGAACAAGGAAATGCTGTTTCTAATGGTTATAATGGTGTTAAAGAAAACAGACATAGATTTAAATCACAAATCAATTTTAAAGCAGCTTTAGATGATAATTTCAAAGCTTTTGTTCAATTCCAATATGGCAATACAAAAGAACCTGGTTTTGGAAATGCTGAAACTGATACTCATAGCACATTTGCTGTTAACCAAGCTTACTTAGAATACACTAACGAAGCTTATGCTACAAATGTACTTTTCGGTAAAATGGAAGTTGACTCAATTTGGACTGATGATGCAGTAGGTACAGGAGCCAAAGTTCTTAACAATTCTATCGAAGGTTTAACTTTTGCAGGTTACTGGTTTGATAGCTTCAATTATACAGATGATGGAGATTTTAATACTAATATTAGCCTAGGTAAAGCTTCTCTTTATGGTGCTGCTGTATTAGGTGATTTTGATCCATTTGCTTTCCAAGTATGGGCTGCTTATTCAAACAACTGGGCGTTCTTATATGCAGTAGATGCTAGCTATAAATTTGCATTCAATGACATGAACTTCAAAATCCAAGGTCAATACTTAGGAAATAGCTTAGACAGTGACAAAGAAGATCGCTTAGGATTAGAAAATGGAAATTTCTACGCTGCTCAAATCCAAGCAAATATTTCTGCATTTGATTTTCAAGCAGGTGTAGTTGGCTTTGGTGATAAAGATAAAACAAGTGTTGTTGTTTTAGAAGATAAAGGTAGTGTAATTGCTCCAGGTGAACAAATTTTCTATTCTGAAGGTAGTGATTTAAGAGGTAGCCATGGCGAAAACTTCTTCTATTTTGCAGGTTTAGGTTATACTTTTGCTGAAACCGTAAGATTAGGATTTGATTATATTGGTGGTAAAACAGAAAGAACAGGTATGAATGATATCGATAAAAATGAGTATATTGCAAGAGTATCTTATGCTTATAGCCCTAAACTTACATTTAGTGGATTCTATTCTTACTTAACAGAAGATTTAAATCAACAAGGCGTTGATGATAGAGATGATCAATTCATCAGACTTGAAGCTCTATACAAATTCTAATTATAAAAGCTAAGCCAAAAGGCTTAGCTTACTATATCTAAAATTATCTCTTCTTTTAATCCTTGTATTTTAATTTCTTTTATTTTTAAATCATTTGGTAGATTTTCTAGTAAAGCTTCTTTGCTATGTATATTTTTACTTGCTAGTATTCTTAATATTTTACCCCTATAAGCCTTTGCAAAGTGACTTAAAGTTTTGGAATTTTTTAAAAAAGTGAGGGTAAA
>NZ_JANQCX010000029.1:0-1871 GCF_024723575.1 Campylobacter sp. 2352 PW | reverse complement strand
AAAAATACACCCCACCACTTAAATATAATTTCATTCTATGATCATCATCGTATTTGTATTGATGTAATGCTCTTGCTGCATCAAGCTTTATATAATATTCATTAGTTTTATTATAAAGTACTTGCAAACCTACTGCATCTAAAAAATGCTCATCTGCTAATCTATCCCCTGAGTCTTTTTCATACCAAGCATAACCTATATCATAAAAAGGAGTAAAATAAAAATTAGTATTTGGTATATTTATTCTTATACCAAAGTTAGCTACTATAGTATTATCTCCATCACCCTCACCATTATCATAAGCTCTTACTCCATAAGCTCCACCTAAAGAGGAACTCTCAGAAGAATCTAATTCAAAATTCCCTAATACCTTTTGATAATTTATATTTAAAGTATGCGTAATGTATTCATTAATACTATAATAATTATTCACACTAGCATTGAGTTTTCTAAACCAGCCAAAAGTTTTGCTACCAATTTTAAAATCACTATCATCATATACCTTACCTATACTTACCTTAGCACTATAACTTAAGGTATTATTCTCAAATCCTCTAAACAAACCCTCTAAACCCATACTACCTACATTAGAATGTTTATCGGTAGTAAAAAAACCAAACAAAATACTATCACTAAGTATTTTATGATAAATACTAGAAGTAAGATATAAAGATGAATTAGTATTAATCCATACAGGATAAGAAAAATCTACACCAAGATTTCTAGAAGTACCATAAAATCCTGCATCTTTATATTCCCCACCTAAAGAATAAGATCCTTGAGATATGCTTGGAGTAATTTTTAAATTTCCTAAAAAGAAAGTATAACTAGCTCCATAGTTAATTTGATTTTCATTGCTTGATTGTAAGTAAAAATTATAATAATCTCCCATATTAAATATAGAATTAAATCCCATACTAATACCAGCTCTAATATCCCCTGCACTTTCAATACCATAATTATCAGCATATAATAATACATTAGCCTTAGTATCAGGTACTACTTCTATAACTACATCAGTTTCTCCTACATTCTCTCCTGCTTGTAAACCTGCTAGGGTTTGTACTCCATACATTTCATTGACTTTATATACACTATCTTCTATGAGTTTAGTAGAGATGATTTTACCTTTGATTCTTCCATTAAGCTTACTTTCTATAAAATAATCTTTTATAGTAGTTTTATTCTTTACTATATACTTACCTAATGTTCCTAAGGCTATGTTTATTTGTACACTATCTTCAAATTCTTGTTGGGGTACATAAGCTGTTGCTGCAGGATAGCCATTAACTTGGAAATAATAAGCAATGATATTAGATATATCTTGTAAATCTTGCAAGCTAAATTTTCTAGTACTAAACTCACTAATAAGTAATTGTAAATCTTCTTCTTTAATGCCTAGTTTTTTAAAGCTAGTGTTTTCATTAGTGATAACAAATTTATATTTGGTTATTACTTTTTTAGTGGTGGTGTTAGTTTGATCACTTGAGTTAGTAGAGTTAGTGTTAGAATTATTATTGGTTTGATTATTTGTATTAATAATATCACTATTATTAGTTGAGTTAGAATTATTATCATTTACACTAGTATTAGTTTTATCATTGTTTGTATTGGTAGTATTAGTGCTAGTTTGGTTATTTGGGTTGGTAGTGTCATTAGTTTGATTGTTAGTTTCCCCATTAGCTTCCTCTTCTTGATTTAGTTTTTCTTTTAATTCTTTCTTTTTTTCTTCAAAGTCTTTTTTAGCTTCTTGAGCTTTTATATAATCATCTTTAGTTTTTAGATTTTCTTTGATGGCTTTGTTTTGAGGGAGGTTTCTATCAGGGGATAATTCTATAACCTTTTCTATATCATTTTTAGCTATGGTAATA
>NZ_JANQCX010000028.1:0-2299 GCF_024723575.1 Campylobacter sp. 2352 PW | reverse complement strand
CTAAATATCCATTAGATTTATCTACCAAAGGTTTTAAATCATCTTTTATGAAATATTTAAGTTCATTACTTTTATTTTTAGTTTTTTCAAATTCGATTTCAGATAATTTTTGATTAGCTAAATACTTATTATATGCTTCAGTTGTTAGTTTAGAATCACCTGTATTGTTTTTAGTATAAGCTAGTAAAAAATCTAAACTTTGAATCATAGAATGAGCTATTTCAAGTCTTTTTTCATTATCTGGATATTCATCTTTACTTAAAAGATAATTAGCTAAAAACTCTGCTTTAGAGGCAGGATTGTTTTTATCAATCTTACTATAAGCTTTTAATAAATCATTTAGCGTATTTATATCTACTGCATAGAATTTATCTTTTAAATCGGATATGATTTGATTTAAGAGATCTTTGCTTATGATATCGTCTGTGTTTAGAGTGACTTCACTTGAATTAAAACTAGGAAGCACTGGAGCTAATGGATCATTAATTTTTGCATTTTCTTTAAACTCGTTGTATTTTAAAATTTTATCACTTCCGCTATTGTATTTTTTTATATTATACTTGTTCCATTCATTTTTATCAGTAAAATCATTTTCCAGTGCGTTTTCTTTATGGTAGATATTTATATTTTCATAAGAAACAATATTATCTTTTTTTTCAAAGTTAGCTACTAGCAGCCCTGTTTTTTCACCGCCATTTATTTTAAAGTTTTCATGAAAAAATAAATGTATGTTTTTCATAGCCCAAGGTTCATTTCTAGTATCTGATCTAAAATATCCTATAAATCCGCCAGCATATCTTCCACCTTCAATACTTTCAATATCATCTAGTATTATATTTTCTATAGCAAAATAACCTTGTCCACCTAATAATAAATCACCTATAAATCCACCAGCAAAAACATCTGCTTTAATATTTCCAATATTACTTAAGGATATGTGTTTAAATTCTTTAGGGGTGTTGGACATATCACCTATAAATCCACCTGCTCTACCTTTTGCTACAATATCACCTATATTGTTTAAACTGATATTTGTAAAACTACTATTTCCTGATGATCTTCCTATAAATCCGCCAGAGTCTGTGCTGTTAATGACAAATCCATTATCTAACGAAGCGCTTCCGATATATTTAATACCATCTATCTTGATATTGCTATATTTACCCGCAGATTCACCTGCAAAACCTCCAGATAATTGACCTCTTATCATTCCTATATCTGACAAACTAATTCCATCAAAGATATTTTTAGGAGTAAACCAATCAAACCCGTTTGCAGTTCCAATAAAACCACCAGCTTCAACAAATGAATAATTACCTATATTTCCTATTGTTTTTAAAGTTATATTTTTAAATTCACCTTTATCAGATCTACCAGCAAAACCACCAGCTGCTTTCATTCCATTAATATCACCTATATTTTGCAATAATATTTTGTCAAATTTAGCATTTTGCGTATATCCTACAAAACCACCTACTGTGTTTTTTTGAAAATTAGATGCATCAAAATCTATCACAATTCCTTTTGTCATATTTTCTAAAATGATATTTTCAAACACACTCTGTTTATTAGTTCCATTTGATACATATCCTACAAAACCACCTATATAATCAGCTTTTTTAGTTTGAATTCCACCACCTTTATAATCTATCTTTATATTTTTAAAAGTGGCACCATCAACTCTACCAAATATACCAACATTATTTGGTTCAAAACTTAATTTGGTTGTATCGATATTAATATTGCTTAAAGTATACCCTTGTCCATCAAAAGTTTTTGTAAAAGCACCGGTAGTTCCAACTATCATATTAGTGCAGTTATTGCTATCTATACAATAGTTAGCATAGTCTTTACCTTCGCTAGCCCCAAAATCTATATCACTAGTTAATTTATAAGTGCTAAAGAAATCCCTCATATTATTTTTGTTTTCATTCCATCCCTTAGCAAAATAAAACCAGTCTACATCAGAACCTATAGTTGCATGTTTTTCAAATTTATCTTTAGTTACTAATTTTTTATTACCTAAATTCGTTTTATCTATGTTGCTATATTCTTGAGTGTTAAATTTAAAACCGCTGATTTTATCTCCATCTTTATAATAAGAACTTGTGGATTGCTGCAATGAACCTTTTACATAAGCACTAGCAATAGTAGAAGTTGAGTTAATACCCCCTGCTAATATATCTACTTCATTCCCCACCAAATGAACTTTATTGGCTGAATTACCACTTGGATTTTTTAAAGCATCGCCACTAACATTATCATTATGTTTGCCATTGATATGGCCACCATTAATACT
>NZ_JANQCX010000027.1:0-2359 GCF_024723575.1 Campylobacter sp. 2352 PW | reverse complement strand
GATATACAAGGTGGTAAAGTAGGAAATAAAAACTCTACTACGCATTTGGTGGGAAATGATTTAGTATTAAACCCTGGCTCTTTTGCAGAAAATAAAACTAACAATATTACAGCTTTAAAAAGTGTTAGCATAGCAGCTAGTATGAGTGCATTTGAAGAAGGTGGTTATAAGTTTGTAGGTGCTGATGGTTTTACTTTAGCTAATTATATAGACAATAATAATAAAGTAACCGAGAATAAAGTTCAAAAAATAGACTTTAAACAATACCTTACTATAGACTCAGTAGGTGAATGGGCTATATTTGCTGATGCTTGGAATAACGATAGAGGTGATACAAGAGATGTTAAAGAATTTAGACTTATAGATGATATAGACTTTAAAAATGATTTTAAACCTGAATATATGGTGGGGTATACAAGCTATAGTAGCTGGGATGGTGCCTTTACATCTACTTTTAATGGTAATGGTTATACTTTGAGCAATATTAAAATGGATTTAGATCAACTTAAGATATCTGATCCAAGATATAGAGTTATAGGCATTTTTGGTGCTGTTGATGGTGGTAGTATTAGAAATTTAAAAGTTAATAATGTTGATTTTAAGGTTAACGTAAATGGGCAGTCTAATGCTATAAACATAGGCGGTTTGGTTGGAAAAACACAAAATAGCAAATTTGAAGATATAGAGCTTTCAAATATAAAGCTTAGTGGAAATTATTTTAAAAATGCTGGTGGTTTTGCGGGTTTAAGCAAACAAGATGGGGAATATTCTCGTATTAAAATAAATGGTGTGTATGCTGAGGCATTATATGGTGTAAATAGTGGAGGATTTATAGGTGCTATTGATGGTGGAAAATTTTATGATATATCAGTATATGGTGGAAAAGATAAAGGATATGGAATTATAAATGGTTCTTCTGGTGCTGGTGGCGGTTTTATAGGATATATTGATCAAAATACAAACACTGATAGTATCTTTAAAAATATCAAAGTTGCGGATTTTAAAACTATCTTAGGCGGTAATACTTATGGAGCTGGGGGATTTATAGGATATGCTGATTTATGGAATGGGGTAAATTTAAACTTTGAAAATATTGTAATAGAAAATATAGATAAGATAGAATCTTACAAAGCGGCTGCAGGTTTCTCTGCATATATTGATGCAAATGTGAATGCTAAAAATATTACTATTAAAAATATAGGTGAAATTTACTCTATGGGTGGTAGTGTAGCAGGATTTGCTAACCAAATTTTAAGTGCAAATAGTTCTATACATAATTTTGAAAACATAATGATAGATGGTATAGGAAATTTTAACCTTGGTTTTCAAAGTAAAGGTACTTCTGCAGCTTTTACTAACACCATTTCTAATGGAACTTATAAAAACATATCAATAAATAACATCAAAAAAGTAACATTTGATGATTTTAATTCTGGTAATTTTTCATTATTTGCTGGACATGTTGGAGATGCAAACGATAAGACTGTGTTTGAGAATATAATTATACATGGGGTTGAAAACATACAGGGTAGAAATGGCAAAATATTTTCTTTTGCAGGAGATCTTAGCGGGAATGTTGAATTGAATAATGTTTATATATTCTTAGATGGTAATTATCAAGGAAAAGAACAGTATTTGTTTGCTGATACTAGATTTGGACTAAATGAGAAGGTTAGTTTTAATAATGTAAATGTTTATCTAAAAAATGGAGTATTTGATAGAATTAAAGATAATGAAGCAACTTACCAAGGCAAGATAACATTTGTCAAATTTGATGAAAATGAATTAGCAAGTAAAAAACAAGATTTTATCACTTCAGCTCAAGCAACCACAGGAATACAATATGATCAAACTTCTAATTCATTTAAAACTACCACTGACTTTAAAGTAACAGATCCTAAATTTAGCACCATAGGTGAAGGTGGTGAAGGTGGAGAAGGAAGTGGTGCGAAGCTAGATGAAGATGATTTACTTCAAGAAATAATCAAAGAAGAAATCATTAATGATATCACCAATGGAAAATATAAATTACAAATAAGTGATTTATTAAAAATGCTAGAAGATAAAGCAAATTATTCTACAATGAGCGAAGATCAAAAGGTTGAATTTGTGGCTAAATATTTTCTAAGTGGCGATAAAACTAAAGCTTTAGAAGTAGTTCAAAGTTTAGATTTTCTTTTAGCTTATGAAAACAATGGTTTAAGTACTGCTTCAAAAGATAAATTTGAAGGAAATGGCTTTAGCGTTAAAAATGAAATATTAAGCCAAGTAAATAATACAACTAAAACCATCAAAGATAAAATCAATAAACTTGAAAAAGATTTAAAACCTTTAGTGGATAGTTCTGATAAATACTTAA
>NZ_JANQCX010000026.1:0-3105 GCF_024723575.1 Campylobacter sp. 2352 PW | reverse complement strand
CAAAACGTTACTTTACAAGGTAATACAGTAATGTTAAGTGCTGATACTAGTTGGGATGATAAAATGAAAAATCAAACAGGTATAATATCAGCTAATGAAATAAACTTACAAGGTAATGAAGTTTATGTAGATGTAGGTAATATAAATGGAGATCAATTACAAAGCTTAAAAATACAAGGAAGTGATGGTAATAATTTTAAAGGTTCTATGTATTTAAATGCTAGTGGATATTATTATAATCCTAATTCTTTTAAAGTATTTAATAAATTTAACAATTCAAACAACAATTTTAAAGTATATGAATATGTAGGTATAGGCTCTGATTTAGATTGGTGGCACTTTGCTAAAGGGTGGAATGAAAATAAAGAAGGTTTTAGAGATACAGCTGGTGAGTATAGACTTACTAATGATATAGACTTTAATGGAAATCAAGGTAAAGGTGAAGAAGGAAAAGATTGGCAAAACTATGTAAATTATTGTATAGATGGATATGGTTGTACCAATATGATAGTTGGATATAAAAGTCATGTTTATAATGAGAATTGGGAAATAATAGTAGATAATGGTTTTTCAAATAAAACATTTGATGGACAAGGATTTGCGCTTAAGAATATTAATATAGATACAACTAATCTTGAATATATACCTGAGTATGTAGGTATATTTGGGAATTCTAATAATTCTGAATTTAAAAATATAAAGATTGATTATAATAATAATTCCATTAAATCTAATTCAATATTTACAGGTGGATTTATAGGATATGCAAGTAATGGTAGTAGTTTTAAAAATATAGAGCTAAGTAATATCGCTAGTATTTCTACGCAAACAAACGATGTTTTATATACAGGTGGTTTTGTAGGATATGTAAGCGGAGCAAATTTTAATAAAATCAATATCAATAATATAAATGAATTAAGTGGCGTCAGTGTAGACAATAGATCTCATATTGGTGGTTTTGCTGGTAGTGTAAATAATGGAAAATTTGAAAATATATATCTTTCTCAAATCAATAAAATAATAAATAATAAAACAACTAAGGCAACATATACAGGTGGTTTTGCTGGGGAGATTTGGGAAGGTTTTTTTGAGAATATTGATATTAGAGGGATTGAAGAAATTAGTGGGGGATTTGTTACGGGTGGATTTTCTGGTAATATTGATTATGCTCAACTTTCAAATATAAATTTAGATATAAGTAATATAACATCCACATTCAGTACATTGCGTCATACTTATGCTGGTGGATTTGTTGGTAGTATTGATTCTGGAAATAATAAATTTAGTAATATCAATATCCGTGTTAAAAAAATTAAAAGTATTAACAATGACAATAATGGATTGTTAAGTGGAGAGATTGATGATGTTGGTAATGCATATGCTGGAGGATTTGCAGGTTTTGCTAATGGAGGAATTTTTAACAATATTAGTTTAGAAGCTGAAAAAATTGAAGCTATAAATAATAATAATTTAGAAAATACTCGTGCTGTTGTAGGTGGTTTTATTGGAAAGGTAGAAGGCTATAGAAGTGATAATTTATCGTTTTCAAATATTACTGTAAAAAATATAGATGCGATTGTTGGAAAGCTTGAACAAGATAAAAAAGGGATTGTTAATTCCGGTGGATTTATAGGTTGGATTCAAAGACAAGGCACTGGTGATTTTTCCAATATAAGTTTATATAATATAAAAAATATACAGGCATATGGAAAAAATGATTTTACTAATGCTGGAGGTTTTATTGGGTATATCGAAAGTGGTTCTATATTTAATTCGATCAATTTAAATTTTAATAATATTTATTTATTTTTCGAAAATGGTTCTCAAATACAGTCTTTTGCAAGTGATGGTAAGAATACAAGCGGAAAATTTATCAGTGCTTTTGATAATAAACAAGTAAATTTAAAATTTAACAATATACATCTTTATCATTACATAAATGATTTTAGTGGTGTTAATTCTGATATAAACCTTTGGAAAAATGCTATTAATGTATATATTTATAATGATGGTGATAAGTATATAAAATATAATGATTTCTTAAACAAAGATAGTATGATAGTAAGGCCTATAGTTAAGCTTCCGGAAAAACCAGAATTTTCTAGTGTGGATATAAATTTGCCAAATGTGGATTCTATTATAAAAGAGGAAGTTGCTCTTGATAAGGATGATTTGTATGAAGATACTATAAAAGATGAAATTTTAGCTGATATCACGAATCAACATTATAAAATATATATTAATACCCTTTTGGAAATGTTGGCAGAAAAGAATTATAGAGAAATGACATTGGATGAAAAGGTAGCTTTTATTTCAAAATATTTTATTAAAGATACATCAAATAGCAAGAAAGAGGCTTTGAAAATAGTTGAAAGTATTGATTTTATAGTAGCCTACCAAACAAACGGATTAAATAATGCTGACAGTGATAAATTTAAAAATGGAGTTCAATCCTTTTATATTAATAATATTAAAATTAATATTGATAAAATTATTGAAAAAGGAAAAAGTATTTCTGAAATTTTAAATAACGAATTAAAGGATTTTGTTGTAAATTCTGAACAACTTATAAAAGAATTGGGTGAAATTCAAAATCAGTTAAAAAGTGCTGAAAATGATTATAACGAGTATGTGAAGAATAATAATCAAATTGATATTAGCGTACTTAATAGTCTACTTTCGAAAATAGTTTTACTAGAAAAACAACAAGATAGTATTTTATCTCAATTGGATTTATCATCTATAAAAAATAAAATTGAATATCAAAACAAACTAGGAAGTTTTTTAGTAATAGGAGATTATAAGTTGTCGCCCTATAAACCTGTTTTAGAAGGTATTGATTTAACACCAAGTATTCCTATTGAGCCTGAATTGCCTTGGACTGATTTAACACCAAGTATTCCTACTGCTAAAAATGATAATATTGATTATATTTATTATAGAGTAATACCGTTTGGTTTGATAGGGGATGAATTTATAAAAAAAGATTCCAAAATAGATGTTATAGGTGAAGCAGAGACTGATAGTTATAAAAAAACTTGTGTTTCGAGCTTTAATTCAAAAGTTATGAATACTTGTATAAATTAATTTGATGAGATATATTGG
>NZ_JANQCX010000025.1:0-3370 GCF_024723575.1 Campylobacter sp. 2352 PW | reverse complement strand
TCTACCGCCACTAAAAGCTTATGCAGACTATAAACACGCTCAAATAGCCAAAACACACTTGCCTTATCTTTTAGGTAATGCACTTTTGCAAGCTTCAAGAACCCCTTTTAAAATAGGCTATTTAAGCTTACCTTTTAAACTAAAAAAGATTGCAAAAAATTATAAAAAGAAAATTTAATCTAAACTAGTATTTTTGAAAAAATTCCCATTGACTTGGGTTTTATATATCACATAATTTCTAAATTTAGCGTGCAAAACAGCATCAGGCTTATATGCCCTGCATTCTTTCCAAAAAGTATGCAAGCTTTTTTGATAAGTCAAACCTTCAACATCATAAAAGGCTTTTCCCATAACTTTTAAAGGACTATTATGATATAAAGCAGAAAGTCCTACTGTGCTATTTATCACTATAGTGCCTCTTGCATTGATTAAGAGCGTAGGTAAGTGTAAGTCATGTATATATAAAATTCTACCCTCGACATTGTATTTTAAGCTCAAATCTTCTATAAGTTTAGTATAGTCCCTATAGCCACGATCCATAGGATGGTGCTTAAAAACTAAATAAGACTTTGCTTTGGCATGATTAGCAAAAGAAATGATTACTTCTTCTATAAATTTTTCTGTAGTTTTTTTATAATGATGGGAGAGTTGAGTATCATTATGCACTTGTAAAATAGCCAAAAAATACTTTTGCTTTAGGGAAAGAATTTTTTCGTTTAAACTTTTTTCTGTGATTTTGTATTTGTTTTTTCTATATACTGAGCAAAGCCAAGGTAAAAAGTCAAATAATTTTAAACTTCTATGATGTAAAGAATTATTAAAATACCAAGAAAATAAAAAAGCAAAAAGCCAGTATAAAAATGAAGCAAAGGCCATATTTCTAAAAGTGCTTGAGAAAGTTTTGAATTTAAAATCTTTATCAAATTTTTTCTGACTTAGATAAAATTCTTTTTCTCTAGGCAAAGTGGAGTTTGCATTCACTCCATCTTTTTCAAAAGTAATGAAGTTTGGTCTTATATAACCTTCTTCAAAAATCCATACTTCAATACCCATTTGCTTAGCAACATTAATGGCTATTTCATGAACTTTTCTACAATCATTATACATAATGATAACTTGAATTTGTTTTTCTTCAAAAAGCTTTTTATAAAAGTCTTCAAGCTCGGCTAAGCTTTTAGTATAATTAATACTTTTAAAAGGATAAAAGAAAAAATCTCCGCCATTAAAATTTACTTTATGAACCTTAGCTTGTGGAATTTTTGTAGCAATTTTACGAAAAAATCCTCCTACAGGCCCTTGGAGCAATAAAACATTTTTACCAGAAAATTTTTTTAACTTTTTACTTAAATTCATCTAATCAAAATAAATTCTATCAATCTTCTTATTTTTCTTAATATATAAATTCTTATATCCATAAACCAACGCAAATAAAATTTAGAAAAATAATCTTTTTGCATTTTTAACATTATATCTAATGCAAGCTCAACTTCACATAAATTTTTACTTTTTGGATGGATGTATCTTGGATAAAGGATCAAAACGCCAGCAACAAGTTCTTCTAAGCTAAGCATTCTTGTGCGTCTTGGAATTTTATGAAAATCGCTTGTCAAACCCCAGCCCGCATAAAAAGGCTTACCATATACCACTACTTTTTTACCACGCAAAAGAGCATCAAAACCACTTGTAGAAGTGATGGTATGCACTTCATCACAAGCATTTATAGCACTATCTATGCTGACATTTTCTATAATCTCATCACAATATTTTAAAATAATACTTTTATCTTTTAAACCCTTACGGTTACCGCTTAAAACATCAGGGTGAGGTTTAAAAACTATGAAGGTGTTTCCATTAGCCTTTCTTACGCTTTGTAAAAGTTTTAAGGTATCAAAGCCTGCTCCACCTAAGATCATAGAAGCATCATCTTCTACTTGAGCTGGGATCAAGATGATTTTTTTGTTGGTATTAAAATTTAATTTTTCGTGCTTTAAGCCATTATATTTTGAAAATTTATTTTGCGTGATGATAGTGATGAGTTTTTTGGCTCTTTGTTTTAAACTCTCATCAAAAATATGATTTTGCAAAATATCTTCTAAATCGCTTGGCTTACTTGGATCAACATACAAGCCTTTACTATCTACTATCAAAGAAAAAGGACGTGTAAGATCTGAACCTAAAAAAACAGAGCGCAAAAAGCCATCCTCTACTAAGAAAATTGCATTTTTAAAATCTTTAGCTAGTAAAGCTTTATCATGCTTTTTACCCCAAATGAAAATTTTATCTTCAGGATTTAAATTTGCTTTGTAAAGCTCATTAAGCGAGTTTAAAAAAATGATTTTATTATTTTTAGCTTCAAAAAAAGGTCTTACAAACTCTCTTTTCCATTTAGAAAAACCTAAAAAATACAAAGTATTTGAATTAGCTTGTTCTATCTTTTTATACTTTGCTAGAGTATGAATAGTATCAAAAATATCACTTTTTTGATTTAAGTAAGGATTAAAATACTCACTATATAAAATATAAGCAGCATAAAAAACTTCTTCCAAAGTTCTTTTTTTAAGCCTTCTTTTACATACTTGTTTATCTTGCGTTAAACCCCAACCTGCATAAAATGGCACGCCATAACACACACATTCGCACCCTAACATCAAAGCTTCAAAACCCATACCAGAAGTCTTGGTATAAACTTTTTTAAAATAGATTAATAATTCTATAGGATTATAATTTTCTTTTATAACTACACATTTACTTGGTAAATCTTGTGCGTTAAAATCACTTTGCTTTTTACCACTTAATATATCAGGATGAATTTTAATGTATATTTTAGCATTTGGATTTTCTTTGATAGCATCATTTATGATATCTTGAGTTGAAAAAATATCAGCTAAACCAAATTTTAACGAAGCATCATTTGCTACTTGAGTGATGATTAATACACGTTCTTCATTAGCACTAAAAAACTCTTTTGGTATGCAAAGATTGTTATTATACTTACTAAGTTTTTCTTTTTTGATAACTTCTATAACTTTTTTTGCTTGCTCTAATTCTTCGGCGCTAAACTCATAAGTGTTTAAAATATTTTCAAGTTTAGAAGGCATAGTCGCATCGTAATAAATTCCTACATCATCTTTGACGATAGAAAAACTCGGACTTTTTTCTACACCTAAATTTAATGAGCGCAAAAAGCCATCCTCTAAAAGCAAAAATCTTGTATTATATTTTCTAGCTAGTTCTACAGCTTTTAAACCTGACTTTTTTCTACCCCATCCTACAAAAACATCTGATTTTTTAATCCTGCCAAAAAAAATATAAAAAAACGCGTATAAATAAGGATGCACTCTTGAAATTTTAAACGAGCTAAGAAATCGTT
>NZ_JANQCX010000024.1:0-6290 GCF_024723575.1 Campylobacter sp. 2352 PW | reverse complement strand
ATAAAACCATAAAAATTCAAAAATAAAATAGAATAACTAATAAATAGCAAAAACAACATATAAAACTAAATTTTATAAAATAATAAAAAATAACAATAAATACCCTATCTAATCTAATCAATACTAACTAATTAGAAATTTTCACAATATAACTAAATAGCATATAAAACTAAAAATTTATAAACTAATAAAAAAATAAATAATTAAAAACTAGAAATTAAAAAATCACTTACAACCAACTAAACAACCAAATAAAAACCATAAAAATTTAAAAATAAAAATCAATAATAATTAAAAAAATAAACTAATTTAAAAGTTAAACCAATCCAAAAATAAACCAATTTAATAACTAACAATAAAAATAAACATAAGATTATATATAAAGTAAGAATAATAAGAGAATTAACAAGTCCGCAATGAGCTACTTTCCCCCTGCCAGTAAGGCGTAGTATCATCACCCACGATGTGCTTAGCTTCTTGGTTCGGGATGGAGCAAGGCGTCTCCACATCTGTATAATCACGGACATTGTTATTTAAATATTCTATATTAATATAGCATAATAAAAGCAATCAATAAGATTTAGATATAAAAAATCATTATTTTTATTTTTAGCTTTCATCTTATTCTTATATTTATATGTTTTATTAAACTAAATCACTTTACTGTTTTAGAATACTTAAAAAACAATGTTAAGAGCAAGTTCTAATATAAACTTTACTTGTAAGATTTTATAAGCTAATGTAGTTTTCATATAAAAACACTCAAAGCTTTATTAAAAACCTTAACAAGGAAGTGATGCTTAAATAAGATAAGCCAAACGCTCTATTAGTACTGGTCAGCTAAAGGACTTTCATCCATTACACACCCAGCCTATCAAACTAGTAGTCTTCTAGAGAGCTTAGAGAAGATTCATCTTAGAGTTGGCTTCACGCTTAGATGCTTTCAGCGTTTATCCGTTCCAAACTTAGCTACGCTGCGATGCTCTTGGCAGAACAACAGCTACACCAGTGGTTTGTTCAACCCGGTCCTCTCGTACTAGGGTCAAATCTCTTCAATCTTCTTACGCCCACGGCAGATAGGGACCGAACTGTCTCACGACGTTCTGAACCCAGCTCGCGTACCGCTTTAAATGGCGAACAGCCATACCCTTGGGACCTGCTCCAGCCCCAGGATGCGATGAGCCGACATCGAGGTGCCAAACCTCCCCGTCGATGTGAGCTCTTGGGGGAGATCAGCCTGTTATCCCCGGGGTACCTTTTATCCTTTGAGCGATGGCCCTTCCACACAGAACCACCGGATCACTAAGACCGACTTTCGTCTCTGCTTGACTTGTATGTCTTGCAGTTAAGCTGGCTTATACCTTTATACTCTACGAACGATTTCCAACCGTTCTGAGCCAACCTTTGTAAGCCTCCGTTATTATTTGGGAGGCGACCGCCCCAGTCAAACTACCCACCAGACATTGTCCCACTTGAGGATAACTCAAGCTGGTTAGCTACCCAAATAAGAAAGAGTGGTATCTCAACAACGGCTCATATACAACTGGCGTCATATACTCAAAGCCTCCCACCTATCCTGCACATTCTTATCCAAATAGCAGTGTCAAGCTGTAGTAAAGGTCCACGGGGTCTTTCCGTCTTGCCGCGGGTAGGAGGAATTTTCACCTCCACTACAATTTCACTGGATCCCTCTTTGAGACAGCTCCCATCTCGTTACGCCATTCATGCAGGTCGGTATTTAACCGACAAGGAATTTCGCTACCTTAGGACCGTTATAGTTACGGCCGCCGTTTACTCGGGCTTCGATCAAGAGCTTCGCTAATGCTAACCCCATCAATTAACCTTCGAGCACCGGGCAGGCGTCACACCCTATACATCCTCTTACGAGTTAGCAGAGTGCTGTGTTTTTGGTAAACAGTCGGGAGGGACTCTTTGTTGTAAGTTTCTTCGCTTTCGGAGTAAATCCTAATACGAAGCGAACCACACCTTATACCGAAGATACGGTGCTATTTTGCAGAGTTCCTTAAAGAGAGTTCTTCCACGCGCCTTAGAATACTCATCCCACCCACCTGTGTCGGTTTACGGTACGGGCAACATTAGCTAAACTTAGAAACTTTTCTTGGCTCGACGGCATCAGCAATTCTCCTCGCTGTCCGAAGACTTTGAAGAGCCTTTCAGTTCTCGGAGTATTGTTATACGGATTTGCCTATATAACCTCCTACGACCTTAGACTAGCACTTCCATCCGCTAGCTTGCTTAGCCCTAAGCGTCCTTCCATCGCACACTAATGTTGGTATTGGAATATTAACCAATTTGCCATCGTCTACCCCTTTCGGACTCGACTTAGGACCCGACTAACCCTACGATGACGAGCATCGCGTAGGAAACCTTGGGTTTACGGCGTTAATGATTCTCACATTAATTATCGCTACTCATGCCTGCATGCTCACTTCTATTCGCTCCAGCACTCCTTACCGGTATACCTTCGGCGCAAATAGAACGCTCTCCTACCACTTAGTAAAACTAAGTCTACAGCTTCGGTACTTACTTTAGCCCCGTTATATTTTCCGCGCAAAATCACTAGACCAGTGAGCTATTACGCTTTCTTTAAAGGATGGCTGCTTCTAAGCCAACCTCCTGGTTGTTTAAGTAACTTCACATCGTTTTCCACTTAAGTAAGATTTAGGGACCTTAGCTGGTAGTCTGGGTTGTTTCCCTCTTGACGACGGATTTTATCACTCGCCGCCTGACTGCTGTGATTACATATAAGGTATTCGGAGTTTGATAGGGTTTGGTACATTGGTGTATGCCCTAGCCCATTCAGTGCTCTACCCCCTTATACTACGACACAACGCTATACCTAAATATATTTCGGAGAGAACCAGCTATCACGAAGTTTGATTGGCCTTTCACCCCTATCCACAAGTCATCCGGGGGCTTTTCAACGCCTATCGGTTCAGTCCTCCACTAGTTCTTACACTAGCTTCAACTTGCTCATGGATAGATCACTTCGTTTCGGGTCTGCAGCATCTGACTTAAGCGCCCTATTCAGACTCGCTTTCGCTACGGCTTCGCGTGTGCTTAACCTTGCCAGACACCACAACTCGCAGGCTCATTATGCAAAAGGCAGTCCATCACACTGTATTGCTACATAGTGCTCTGAATGATTGTAAGCAAATGGTTTCAGGTTCTATTTCACTCTGATCACCTCAGTTCTTTTCACCTTTCCCTCACGGTACTTGTGCACTATCGGTCTGGTAGTAGTATTTAGGGTTGGATCGTGGTCGACCCAGCTTCAGACAGGATTCCTCGTGTCCCGCCCTACTCAGGATACTGCTAGCTAAGGTTTGGTTTTCGTATACGGGACTATCACCCTCTATGGCTACACTTTCCAGAGTGTTCTACTAACCTCACCTATTGCACATTGCAGTCCTACAACCCCCAGTGCAAGCACTGGGTTTGCCCTCTTGCGCTTTCGCTCGCCGCTACTGACGCAATCTCTATTGATTTCTTTTCCTGTAGGTACTAAGATGTTTCAATTCCCTACGTTCGCTCCATTATGGTAGTATATATCTCTATATACTGGGTTGCCCCATTCGGAAATCTACGGATCAAAGCTTCTTGACAGCTCCCCGTAGCTTATCGCAGTCTAGTACGTCCTTCATCGCCTTTACCAGCCAAGGCATCCACCATTCGCTCTTAATAGCTTACCTTTTAAATTCATTCTAAAACGCATCACTTCCTTGTTAAAGTTTTTATGATAAGACTTTACTATCTTAAGACGGAAAGCATTTAAACACTTAATAAAACTAAATAAATTAGCCTCACTAAGCTGTGAGTTTAAAACTTGTCTTTAACTAAAAGCTAAAGAAAAGATAGCTAGGTTTTATCCTTTAACAAGTCCTGTAAAATTGTTTTTATTAAAACTTGCTTGTGACTCTTAACAATGATAATTCAAATAACATTAAATAATTAATCTAATATATAAAATATTCTATTATTTATTTAGCTTAGGTCTTAAAACCTAAAGGAAGTATATATAAATAGTTTAAATAATTTAAAAACATAGACAATAAAGTATTTTACTTTATTTACTGCTTTATTATTAGCTATATACTTGCTTTAAGTTTTAAAACTTTAACTTAGAATTGATAAACAAATCTTTTTTTATGGTGGGCCTAACAAGACTTGAACTTGTGACCTCACCCTTATCAGGGGTGCACTCTAACCAGCTGAGCTATAGGCCCTTAATAAATGGTGGAGAATAGCGGGATCGAACCGCTGACCTCCTGCGTGCAAAGCAGGCGCTCTCCCAGCTGAGCTAATTCCCCAAAATTAGCTTTTCATCAATCTTTGAAATCTAAACAAGGATGATTGAGTCTATATATGAACTGATAGTTGTGAGACTTATCAGTTTGTACTCTAGAAAGGAGGTGATCCAACCGCAGGTTCTCCTACGGTTACCTTGTTACGACTTCACCCCAGTCGCTGATTCCACTGTGGACGGTAACTAGTTTAGTATTCCGGCTTCGAGTGAAATCAACTCCCATGGTGTGACGGGCGGTGAGTACAAGACCCGGGAACGTATTCACCGTAGCATGGCTGATCTACGATTACTAGCGATTCCGGCTTCATGCTCTCGAGTTGCAGAGAACAATCCGAACTGGGACATATTTTATAGATTTGCTCCACCTCGCGGTATTGCGTCTCATTGTATATGCCATTGTAGCACGTGTGTCGCCCTGGGCATAAGGGCCATGATGACTTGACGTCGTCCACACCTTCCTCCTCCTTACGAAGGCAGTCTATTTAGAGTGCTCGGCCGAACCGTTAGCAACTAAATACGTGGGTTGCGCTCGTTGCGGGACTTAACCCAACATCTCACGACACGAGCTGACGACAGCCGTGCAGCACCTGTCTCTAAGTTCTAGCAAGCTAGCACCCTCTTATCTCTAAAAGGTTCTTAGGATATCAAGCCCAGGTAAGGTTCTTCGCGTATCTTCGAATTAAACCACATGCTCCACCGCTTGTGCGGGTCCCCGTCTATTCCTTTGAGTTTTAATCTTGCGACCGTACTCCCCAGGCGGTACACTTAATGCGTTAGCTGCATTACTGAGATGACTAGCATCCCAACAACTAGTGTACATCGTTTAGGGCGTGGACTACCAGGGTATCTAATCCTGTTTGCTCCCCACGCTTTCGCGCCTTAGCGTCAGTTAAGTTCCAGCAGATCGCCTTCGCAATGGGTATTCTTGGTGATATCTACGGATTTTACCCCTACACCACCAATTCCATCTGCCTCTCCCTCACTCTAGACTACCAGTTTCCCAAGCAGTTCAACGGTTAAGCCGTTGGATTTCACAAGAGACTTGATAATCCGCCTACGCGCCCTTTACGCCCAGTGATTCCGAGTAACGCTTGCACCCTCCGTATTACCGCGGCTGCTGGCACGGAGTTAGCCGGTGCTTATTCCTTAGGTACCGTCAGAATTCTTCCCTAAGAAAAGGAGTTTACGCTCCGAAAAGTGTCATCCTCCACGCGGCGTTGCTGCGTCAGGGTTTCCCCCATTGCGCAATATTCCCTACTGCTGCCTCCCGTAGGAGTCTGGACCGTGTCTCAGTTCCAGTGTGACTGATCATCCTCTCAGACCAGTTAAGCGTCATAGCCTTGGTGAGCCATTACCTCACCAACTAGCTGATACTATATAGTCTCATCCTACACCGAAAAAACTTTCCCTACTCAACTTGTGTTAAGCAGGAGTATAGAGTATTAGCAGTCGTTTCCAACTGTTGTCCTCTTGTGTAGGGCAGATTAACTATACCTTACTCACCCGTGCGCCACTAATCCACTTCTAGCAAGCTAAAAGCTTCATCGTTCGACTTGCATGTATTAGGCACGCCGCCAGCGTTCACTCTGAGCCAGGATCAAACTCTCCATAAAAAATAATTGGATAAGTTTAATCTTTTTCTTCAAAGAAAAAGTTGATTGTTAAGATTTAAAAATAAATCTTTCTGGCTCAATCGATCACTTATTTAGATTTCAAAGATTGACTATAAGATTTGATTAACAATATTAATAATTTAAAGAACAAATACTAAAAAATTAAGACAAAAAGTCTTAGCTTTTTAAAACCCTTTCGTTTAAAAAGGAAATGAAATTATAGCAATAAAAGCTTAAAGTTTTATTAACATAATTAGACATTTAAAGAAATTTGTTTTAGGGTGAGTTTATATTTGTTATTATGGTGGTGTAAGTGTGTAAGTTATGGTTGAAAAAAAAAGGGGGGGGGT
>NZ_JANQCX010000023.1:0-10018 GCF_024723575.1 Campylobacter sp. 2352 PW | reverse complement strand
AGCAGTATTTGGCCATTGTTTTTCTCCTTATTTAAAATTTGAAGGTGGCAAAGGAGTAGCTACTGGAGCTGGGGTTTTAGCAGTATTTTTACCTTTTGAGATTATATGTGCACTTTTGGCTTGGTTTATTATAGGTAAGGTATTTAAAATTTCAAGCTTAGCCTCACTTGGAGCTTTAATTGTTTTAATTGCAACTTCTTTTATATTTCATTATGATATGCCTGTGATTAATACCCATGCGCCGATATTTATCATCGCTTTTATAGTAGTTTATAAACACATACCAAATATTTTAAGGCTTATTGGAAAACAAGAATGCAAAGTCATATAAAAGTTAGCTTAGAATTTAAATGTATTATAGGGCTTTTGGATTTTGAAAGAATTCAAGAGCAAAAAGTCCTAATAGAATTAGAAGCTAAAAGTAAGAAATTTTTAGATTATGCAAAATTATGCACTAGAATAGAAAAAATCTATAAAAAGAAAAAATTTAAGACTATAGAAAAATCTTTAAAATATATATGCAAAGATATCAAAAAACATCATAAAAAACTTCAATTTATAAATATTACTTGTTATAAGCCCGATATCATCAAAAATGCGTGCGTTGGAGCTAGTTTAAGCAAAAAATATTAAAAATTTTTTAAAGAATTTTGAACATTTGCTTAATTTGTGTTATACTTTTGCACTAAAACTATCTTCAAAGGAATAAAATGCGTATTTTAGTTGTAGAAGATGAAGCATCGCTTAATAAAACTTTATCAAACACTTTAAATGAGTTTGGCTATCAAAGCGACACTTCAGAAAATTTTAAAGACGCTGAGTATTTTATAGGTATTAGACATTATGATTTAGTATTATCAAATTGGACTATAGGCAATAATGATGCAAGCGATTTGATCAATGCTATCAAACAAAAATCTCCAAGAACTGCTATAGTAACAATGTGTACAAAAGCAGACAAAGAAAATGAAATCAAAGCTTTAAAAGCTGGAGCAGATGATTATATAAAAAAACCTTTGGATTTTGAAATTTTAATGGCAAGAATCGAAGCTAGACTTAGATTTGGCGGGACAAATGTGATTAAGATTGATGATTTAGTGATTGATCCTGATGAAGAAAAAATCACTTATCAAGGAAAAGACATAGAATTAAAAGGAAAGCCTTTTGAAGTTTTAACTCACCTTGCTAGACACTCTGATCAAATCGTATCAAAAGAACAACTTTTAGATGCTATTTGGGAAGAACCTGAACTTGTAACTCCAAATGTTATAGAAGTTGCAATCAATCAAATAAGACAAAAAATGGATAAACCTCTTAATATTTCCACTATAGAAACTGTGCGCCGCAGAGGATATCGCTTTTGTTTTCCTAAAAAAACTAACTAAAAAATTTTTAGAATGATTTGATCATTCTAAAAATTAAATATTTTTATCTCTTTTTAAATTAGCTATAAGTTTTTATATAGTATAAGTTTGCTTTATTATCAATAAAAGGAAAAGTATGTCACTTTTAATCACTAGAGAATGTATATCCTGTGATGCATGCAGAGAAGAATGCCCAGATGAAGCAATTTATGATAATGATCCAATCTATGTCATAGATCCTGATTTATGTACTGAATGTGTGAATGAATTTTCAGAACCAGCCTGTATAGTGGCCTGTCCAGTAGATTGTATCATACCTGATCCTGATAATGTAGAAAGTATTGATGAGCTTCGCTTAAAACATAAAAATAAAGATATTTAATGGCTAAAAAAACAGCAGTAATTGATCTTGGCTCTAACTCCGTTCGCATGGTTGTTTTTGAAAGAACCTCAAGATATGGTTTTTTTATTTGCAGTGAACACAAAAAGAAAGTAAGACTTGGAGAAAATGCTTATAATAACAACAAAATCCTTCAAGAAGAAGCCATGTTTAAGGCCGAGAAGGCACTAGCTTATTTTAAAGAAAAAGCTGTAAAAGAAAAATGCAGGAAAATTATTGCTGTTGGAACTTCTGCGCTAAGAGATGCACCAAATGCAAAAGAATTTATTACTAGAATATCAAAAAATGTGGGTTTAAATATAAAATGCATTAATGGTAAAACAGAATCATTTTTAGGTGGTCTTGCTGCGTTAAATTTACTATCAAATATTCAAAATGCCACCACCATAGACATAGGTGGAGGATCAACCGAGCTTTGCTTGATTAAAGAAGGTAAAATTATAGATTGTATTTCACTTGATCTAGGAACTGTAAGATTAAAAGAAATTTTTTATGATACTAAAAGATTAAACGCTCTAGATCAATTCATACAAGAAGCTCTAATGCAAGTTCCAAAACATTTTCAAAGCGAAAATATTATTGCCATAGGTGGAAGCTTAAGAGCATTATCAAATTCTATAATGAAAAAAAATTCCTATCCTTTAAAAATAATCCATAATTTCAGCTACAGCTTTGAAAAAGAAAAAAATTATATAGAAAAAATTCAAAATGCAAAAAATTTAATAGATTTTGATATCAAAAAAGATCGTTTTGATACTATAAAAGAAGGTTGTGTCATATTTTTAGCCTTAGCTAAAAAACTCAAAGCTAAAAATATCATCACTTCAGCAGTAGGTGTCAGAGAAGGCGTATTTTTATCTAATCTTTTTCAAAAATACGCCAAAATAAAAAACGACACTAATGACTTTTCGCAATTTAATGCCAAATTTCCGCCAAATTTCAACCCAAGTTTAAAATCCTTACAAGATCGCTTTGGTGTTGATTATAAAGATAAAAGCGCTTATTTTGCAAGTAAATTATTTGATGTGCTTTCACCTTTTCACAAAATAAGTTCAGATTTTAAAAAAGATCTTTTAAGCGCTGCTAAATTAGCCCATATAGGTGAAAAAATTAATTTTTATTTTGCTAATGAACATAGCGCCTATATGGCAATGAGTGGCTTAAACTTTGGCTTTTCACACAAAGAAATTTTGCTTATTGCAACTCTTTTAAAAGCCAATGGTAAAAAAATAAACCCCCTTGCCATAGAACATGTTAAAGAATTATTACCAAATAACCATATATTAGCTTGGCTTAATTTTATTCTAGCACTAGCAAAAAAACTTGCTAAAGATAGTGATGAAAATCTTGATTTTACATTAAAAAATCATACCTTATATATTTATTCAACAAAAAAACAAATTTATTTTTCAAGAGAAGAAATCAAAAAAATTTCAAAGCCGAAACTTATTGTTTTAGCTTTTAATCAATCTAATTAAGCATTTTGTTTTAAAAGTAAATTTTGCAATCTTTGTTTATTTTCTTCAAAATAAGAATCAAAGTCTTTTTCTTTTGGTTTTTGGGATGTTTTGTTTTGTTCCTCATTTTTCATCATAGCTTCACTTGTTTCTAATACCACATTAGAATTTCCTATGATCATAGTATAGCGTTTTAAGCCATACTCAAAGACTACAAGTTGGTTATGTCTATCAAGCGGTCTTTGAAAAATCAAAGTAAAATTTCTATCTAAAGGATGTTTTTGCCTTAAATACATTTTTAAAAACCAAAGTCCAACAAGCAAAAGTATCAAAACACTTACAACTAAAATATAATTTGTAAAATCATACTCTTGCATTTTTATCTCCTCATTTTTTTCTTCTAAGCTATTTTTAGTTGCTAAATTCATACCTTCTTTTTGAGCGCGTAGTCTTAATCCATATTCACCAATCGTATCTGCATTAATTTGTATCTTATCGCCAACACTTAAGGCTATAAAAGTTTTTTTACCTTCTGAAAAAATTTTTATTTTTTTAATAATGCTAGAATTTAACGTCTTATCTTCTTCTTTAATACTTTGAGCATTTAGTGTAAAGATAATAATATCACCTTTTCTCTTTTGACTAATGCCTTCTTTATAAGGAATATCAAATGAAAAAGTAATATCCACCCTATCTTCTCTAGGATAGATATTATAATCAAGAATTTTTGCCCCAAAAAGAGGTAAAGCAAGTAGTAAAATCCAAATAAATCTCATTGCAATTCTTTTTTAAAATACTGCAATACTGATTTAGAATCTAAAATCTCATTAATTCTTATGGCAAGGTTTTTTTCATACACCATCACCTCACCTTTACCAAAAATTCTTTTATTCAAGTAAAGCTCCACACTTTCGCCTGCTGGCTTTTCAAGATCTATCACAGAACCAACTTCTAGCTTTAAGAGTTCTCTCACACTCATATTAGTCGTGCCAAGCTCACTAACAAAATCAACACTAATGTCTAAAATATCTTCATAAGATTGCAATAATCCTAAATGATCTTCTATCATATTTTTTTATAACCTATTCTAAAGGAAGCATTTTTTACTTCATAAGTAAATTTTTCTTTGAGTTTAATTTTTGAAAATCCATCAATACGCCCTAAATACTCAGGAACACCTAAACGATACTCATCTTTTCCATTAGTATCATTAAGTAGCTTTTTAGCATAGCCTATGATTTGATTGGCCACTTCTTTAACTAAATCTGCCAATCCATCTTCTTTTAATTCTTCATGCAATAAAAATTGTGCAATTTCATTTAAAGCTTGTTTTTGAAAAAACAAATAAAAACTATATTCCTCATCTTTAAAATACAAAGGTATAGAAGCCCCATAAAGTTCGCCTCTAATCACGCTTTTTTGTGAAATTTTTAATTTTAAAATATGCTCAAAAAAATGATAAATTGAATACTCAAGTGTTTTAGTCATAGCTTTTCCTTAATAAACTTATAATAAATTTATTTTACTAAATAAACCTTTAATCATAATTAATAATTAAAATATAAAATACTATAATTTTGATTTGCTAAAAGGCTTTTAATGTTTATAGAAAATTTTAATTTAGATGAAAAAGTTTTTATCATTGCCGAGCTTTCAGCCAACCATGCAAACAGCCTTGAAGTGGCCTTAAAAACCATACAAGCAGCTAAAAAAGCAGGGGCTGATGCTATAAAAATTCAAACCTATACCCCGGATAGCTTAACGCTAAATTCTGACAAAAAAGATTTTATTATCGAAGGTGGTTTGTGGCATGGACATAAACTATACGAACTATACGAAGAAGCTAAAACGCCTTATGAATGGCATGAAAAACTTTTTGAATGCGCCAAAAATGAAGGGCTAATCTGCTTTTCTAGTCCTTTCTCTAAAGAAGATGTGAATTTTTTAAAACAATTTAATCCCCCAGCTTATAAAATCGCTTCTTTTGAAGTAAATGATTATGATTTTGTGCGTTATGTGGCAAAAGAAAACAAACCTACTTTGGTTTCTACAGGTATAGCTTATGAAGAAGAGCTTGAAATGGTTGTTAAAATTTTCCAAGAAGAAAACAACCCAAATCTAATTTTGCTTAAATGCACTTCGGCTTATCCTTCACAAATTTGTGATTTAAATCTAAACGCCATCAAAACTTTACAAGAAAAATTTAAAACCATAGTAGGCTTAAGCGATCATAGCGAGGGATTTTTAGCACCTACTTTAGCCGTAGCTCTTGGCGCAAGAGTCATAGAAAAACATTTTATATTAGATAAAAGCTTAAATAGTGCTGATGCTAAATTTAGTCTTGATTTTGAAGAGTTTAAACAAATGTGTTCTATGGTGCGCTTAAGTGAGCAAGCACTAGGTAAAGCCAACTTAACAATAGATAAAAAAACTTTAAAAAATCGCCACTTTGCAAGAAGCTTATATGCGAGTAAAGATATAAAAAAAGGTGAAATTTTTACACAAGAAAATGTAAAAAGCGTAAGACCAAATCTAGGTTTGCATCCTAAATTTTTACCTATCATACTTGGCAAAAAAGCAAGTTGTGATATAGAATTTGGACAAGCATTAAAGAAGCAACATTTACAATTAAATTAAACACTGTTTATGGCTCATATAAATCTCAAATGTACAATTTCAGGTATTTTATTAATTAAACCATACTTTTTGCTATAATAAAACAAAAATTTGGATTTTATAATGAATAAAGAATTATTTTTAAAAAACACCCAAGCTCTTTTTGAAGTTGATCAAATATTAGCTTATGAACTAAGAAAACTATCTGATACTCAAAGATTTCAACTTATAGAGAATAAAATTTTTGATACATGCAATCAAGTATTCTTGGATGAAAATCACTCTTTTGACTTTGAAAAATTTGAGTTATATCCAGTATTGTTTTTTTACGGCTTTGGTGATGGGAAATTTTTCTTAGAACTTTTAAAAAATCAACACTTAAAGCACATTGTAATCTTTGAGGATGAGTTAGAAATTTTATATCTAGCCTTTCATTTGATTGATTTTTCAACACTTCTTAGAAAAGAAAAATTAATTTTATTTTTTACACCAAATATCAACACCGCTCAAATCAAAGTTTTATTTGATTATCCCAATATCAAACATACATTAAAAATTTTTAATTTTCACTTTTACAATGAGTTTTATACCAATTTTTACTCATCTAATGCCCAAAATATAATGCAAGCTATGCTAAATACAATCAAAACACTTATGCTTGCTCGAGGTAATGACCCAAAAGACGCTTTAATTGGAATAGAACACAATACTATCAATCTTGAAAAAATCATCACTCATGCTCCTTTAAAAAGTCTAATAAAAGACAGAAAAGCAAAAACAAAGAATGCTATAATAGTTTCAACAGGTCCATCTTTAATAAAACAACTACCTCTTTTAAAAAAATATCAAGAAAATGCTGTAATTTTTAGCGCTGATAGTTCCTATATAATATTAGCAAAAGAGGGAATTAAACCAGATTATGTATGTTCTTTAGAAAGAGTAGATCTTACAAGTGAATTTTTTAATAATGATTTTGGAGATTTTGATAAAGATATATTATTTATCATTGCTTCTTTAACTCATCCCAAAACCATAGAGTATTTAGAAAAAAATAATAGAAATTATATACTTACTTTAAGACCTTTATTTTTTGAAAGCAAACTCGGCTTAAATGAATATGGTTTTTTAGGGAATGGCATGAGTGTAGCCAATATGGCTTATGAATTAGCTGGTGCTTTAAGATTTGAGAATATCATTTTAATAGGCCAAGATTTAGCTTATAGTGATGATGGTAAATCACACCCGAAAGAGCATCTATATGGTGATCAAGGAGATAAGGAAGTAATTTACAAAGAAATCACTGCTTATGGTGGTAACGGAAAGGTGAAAACGCAACTTACTTGGTATTTATTTTTAAAAAACTTTGAAAAAGATATTGCTCTTGCAAAAAACATCCTAAATATAAAAACATACAATGCTACAGAAGGTGGAGCTAGGATAGAAGGAACCATAGAAAAACCTTTTAAAGAAGTTTGCGAAGAAATATTAAGAGAGAAAATTAACAAAAACATCACATTGATAAAACCAAAAAATCCTCAAAAAAAAATCAAACAATGCAAAGAAAGACTTATCAAACAAACAAAGCAATGTCAAATATTTATCAATGAATGTAAAAAAGCTATTAAAGAAAAAAACTTAGAAAAACTAGAAAAACTGAGATTAAAGCTACCAAAAAGTGATTTTTTTTCAGATATTGTGCAAGCTAGATATTTTCAAAATGAATGTGAAGTTTTAAAATACAAAGTTTCAAAAGTTAAAGATTTAGAATTTTTCTTAGCTCAACAAATAGATTTTTTTGAAGAAATTATTTTATATCTAGAAAAATATAGTGACACCATTAGAAAAAATATTAATAATAAATAATTTTAATGGATTTTGATTTTTACTTTCTAAGTCAAATGTGCAATATTATATTTTAATTTAAATTGAAAAATGTCGATTTTATCTTAAACGAAAGGGTAATATGAAAACAGAAATTTTTAAAAAAAATATCAAAGCTTTAAAAGGAAATGATTTTCAAAGTTTAAAAAGAAAATTGAGCAGAATAAAAGAAATAAAAGATTATATTTATGTTTTTGATAAAGATCCTCTAAACTGTAATATTTGTTATAAGAATTTGAAAAATATATACAAAGACCCTCTAAAAGAATTACAAGAAAAAATAGAAATTTTCAATAAAAAATACCTAAGATACCCTGTGTTATTTTTTTATGGTTTAGGTAATGGAATTTTTTATAAAAATTTACTATCGAACAAAACTCACGAGAAAGTTATTGTCTACGAAAAAGATATAGAGTTAATATTTTTAGCCTTTAATATGATTGATTTTTCTAAAGAACTTTCAGAAGGAAGATTGATTATCGTTCATACCAAGGAAGTAAATTATGTTAAAGCGGATTTAACATGTAGCTTATTAGGTTTATTTCTAAGAACCTATGATCTACATATTCATTCACATTTTTATGAAGATCAAAAAAAAGAAATTCAATACATTAACACCTTAAATTCTAAAGTAATTAAAAGCATAGCTTTAAAGCAAGGAAATGACCCAATAGATGCTATGCAAGGAGTAGAGCAATTTGTTTTAAATTTACCCAAAATGCTAACACATCCAAGTTTTAAGGAATTAAAACAAAAAAGAGCTAATAAAAGTAAAAATGCTATATTAGTAGCAACTGGACCATCTCTGCAAAAGCAACTTCCTTTACTTAAAAAATATGCAAATAATGCAACTATCTTTTGTGCTGATAGTGCTTATCCCATCCTAGCAAAAGCCGGTATCAAGCCTGATTATGTTTGTATGCTTGAAAGAGATGATATAGTAGCTAAATGTTTTGATAATGATTTTGGAGATTTTGATAAAGATATAATTTTTATTTTAGCCTCATTAGCATATAAAGATAGTATTAATTTTTTAGAAAAAAATAATAGAAAATACATTTTAGTTTCAAGATCTTTACCATTTGCTTATTCTGTAGGTTTGCATGATTTTGGTTATGTTAGTGGGGGTATGAGTGTTGCTCACTTAAATTTCGAGTTAGCCCAACTATTGGGACATAAAAATATCATTTTAATAGGACAAGACTTAGCTTACACCAATGAAGGTAAAACACACAGTGATGGCTTTTTACATGAAAGTTACCATGAAGGAGACTTTGAGCGTGACCATGGTAAATATGAAATTTTAGCCTATGGTGGAAAAGGCTATGTGCAAAGTTCAGAAATTTGGGTTTTATTTAAGCAAATTTTTGAAAACTTATTTCATAAGCAAGCAAAAATAAAAATTTACAATGCCACAGAAGGTGGAGCAAGGATAGAAGGAACCATAGAAAAGCCTTTTAAAGAACTCTGCGAGACCTTGCTTACAGATAAAATCAAAAAACCTTTTCCAAAACTGCAAAAACTAAAACGTAAAGATAGCAATGAATTGATGTTACAAGCTTATAACAAAATCAAACAATATATCAAAGCAAGTGATAAATTTTTTAAAGAATGTAAAAGATTACATAAAGCACTAAACAACCAAAGTAAAATCCGCTATACACCTCAAGAATTAAGCGATCAAATAGACACTCTTAAAACAACACTAGAAAGCCAAAAATACATTTTTTTAAGAGAAGTTATCTCTCCTTCTTTATTTCACTTAGAAAGCACTATTTCTAAAATTTATGTCTCTCCTATACACAATGATAGTGATAAACAAAATAAACTTACAGCTTGGATATTAGCGCATAAAACTTGGCTTGAAGATATAGCAGAATTAACTTTGGTACAAGAAAAAGCTTTAAAAATTGCTATCATGCCTTTACAAGATATCTTAGAAAAAAGAAAATTAATATAAAGTGGGTTTTTACCCACTTTTGGATTTATTGTAAAAGTTTTAGAACATTTTGTTGTACAGCATTAGCCTGACTCATAGCATAAGATCCACTTTGAGCTAGAATATTATACTTAGAAAAGTTTGCACTTTCTGCAGCAAAGTCTACATCTCTGATGTTTGATTCAGCTGATTTGATATTTACTTGAGTTACACTGATGTTATTAAGTGTAGCTGTGATTTGATTTTGCACTGCACCGATGTCAGCTCTGATAGCATCAAGGTTTGCCGTGGCAGTTTCAACTATATCCATCATAGCCATTGCACCTTTAAGCGTAGTAACACCTGGAGTTTGATCATTTCC
>NZ_JANQCX010000022.1:0-12737 GCF_024723575.1 Campylobacter sp. 2352 PW | reverse complement strand
AACCGCCGCTTAAAAAATACACCCTATTAGCTAAGTCTTTAAAAGCTTTAGAGTGGATTAAACTTTGGCAAGCCTTAGACTTTGAAGTGCTTGTAAATTCACTTTGACTAAAAGCATTTAAAGCCTCATCTAGTTGAGTTTTTATACTTTGATTTTTAGGATCTTTCAAAGCTTGATTTTTTAAATCTGCTATATTTTGGGCTTTGCTTTTTTGAGCGCTATCTACCATAAGCGCTAAAAGCAAAATGCTTTCTTTATCTACAAAAAGCACTTTAAAACACTGCTCATCATTTCCTACACTAAAATCAAGTTCTTTGGTGGAATTTTGCAAATTCGATAAATCTTCATTTTTTATATTTGCCACATTACTCATCAAAGCTATACTTGAAAGACTTTCATTTTTTAACACATAAGAACTTACATCATTGATAAAAGTTTTTAAATTTCCTAAAGCTTGAGCTGTACTTGCTTCATCTTTACTTGCGTTAAATTTTGGCAAAGCAACTGCTGCTAAAACACCAAGTATAATCACCACAAACACGAGCTCTATAATAGTAAAAGCCTTTTTCATAATACACCTTGTAAATTTTTCACCTTAGGACTTATAAGATCATCTTCAATACTTACAAATTCTTTACGCTCATAAACCTCACAAGCTGCCCTTGCTATCATCAAAGCATTATCTGAACAATACTCAAGTGGAGCTAGCAAAAGCTCACATTGATAGCTTTGGCATAAATGCTCTATTTGACTTCTTAAGCTTAAATTTGCACTAGCACCGCCTACTATGCCAAAACGTTTAAATTTACACTCTTTAAAAATTTTTTCTAACTTGTTTAAAATATGAGCTATAGCTGCTTTTTGAAATGCAAAGGCTATTTTACTTTTACGCTCTAAGCTTAGCTCTTCTTTTAAAATTTCCAAACGCACTTGGTTTTTAAGTCCTGAAAAACTATAAGCTAAGTCTTTAGAATGAAGCAAAGGTATACTAAATTCTAAATCACTTTCTTTTACATTTTTAGCTAAATTTTCTATGATAGCCCCACCAGGATAACCAAGTCCCATCATCTTAGCTACTTTATCAAAACTTTCTCCAAAGCTATCATCAGTTGTTCTTGCTAGTTCTGTGATTTTACCTTGCTCATCGATAAAAAGCACCATAGTATGCCCACCACTTACAAGTAACACACCCATATCAAAACTAGCTTTTTTATCTAAAAACATAGAATAAATATGCCCTTTTAAGTGGTTAATCGCTATAAGTGGTAAATTTAAACTAATGGCAAGCATTTTAGCCATAGCTACCCCACCTATCAAACTCACACTAAGACCAGGTTCATTTGTAACTGCTATGGCACAAAGTTTATCAAAGTATTTTTGGCATTTTTCTAAGATTTTAGGTAAAGCCTCGCTGTGTAATCTTGCTGCAAGTTCAGGCACTACTCCACCGTAGACACTATGAGCATTTTCTTGAGAAATTTTTGTATGGAAAATGCATTCAAAGCTGTTTTTATCTATGATAGCAATAGAACTATCATCACACGAGCTTTCTATGGCAAGAATTAAGCTTTTCATTGAAATTCCACTAAAATCATACCGATAAATTTATCTTTTTGCTCTGCTTTTTCTATGGCTTTTGCAGGTATGTTTGCTTTTTTGATTTCTTTAAAATTTGTCTTTTTTTCTAAGGCTTGATCTGCTAAATTTGCATTTTTTAACTCATAAAATTCCACTCTATAAATTTTTCTTTTTTTATCCAAAGAATAACGACTTTGCATTTGATTTTTACTTATCTCTATACCACTTTCATCATTACCCCTATCAAAACCTATGACATTAACCCTTACACCTACAATGGAAGGAATTTTAAAGCTATTTTTTACCATGATTTTTTGAGCAAAATTTGTTTGTATATTTTTTCCATCTACTATCATTTCAACACTATCTAGCGCATTTGAAAACTCAAAGTATTCAGGGTATAGTCTAGTTTGCAAGCGATTACCGTAATTGACTGAATATGAATTAGCATTTGAAATCACTGCTGTAATCTCATTGCTTGCTTCATAATTTAAAGCTTGATTAACAGGAAAAGGCAAAAAATTTATGGCATTAGTAGGTTTGTCAAGATAAAGTAAAATTTTATCATTAAAAAGTCTTACTTCTAAGGGTTTTTCAATAGCTCTATAAACTCCATTTGGAGTTAGCTCAAAAGTTCTTTGAAATTCTATATTTGCCTTTTTTAGATAATACTCCACCGCCAAAAGATGATAATACACTCTTAAATGTGTAGGTAAATTTTTGCTCGCTTCATTAGCAAAGGCTGCTTTGTGATTTGACACTACAAAATAAGTTAAAGCCTTTAGCATATCTTTGTCATTGCTTTCTTGGGTCTTGGTGTTTTTTAAATGATATTGATGTTCTTCTTTTACCAAAGCTTTGTTGATATTTTCTACCGCTTCTTTAGCTATGCTTTCTAAGTCTGCATATTTAGTAGAATTTACCTCACTTTGATCAATAATGCTAGTATTACCCCAGCGGTTTGGGTTTTTATCTTTGCTTTCATATTGTGGTCTATAAAAACCGCTTCCATCGTGTAAATTTATGACCATATTAACTTCAGGATCCAAAATAAGCTTTTTTATACGCTCTATAGTGTGAAAATCAGGATCGCTTTCATCTATATGAGCAAATTTTCTATTTAAATCTCCAAAATTTCCTCTATTTCTAGCAATAATACTTTCAAAAGCTAAATTTGGCGCAACGATGATTTTACCTTTAGTGATATTATAATCACTCAAAAGCAAGCTAGCTGCATGAAACCCGCCTGGCTCATCTCCTTGTATGCCTCCAAGGATTAAAACTGTGTTGTTATCATCTAAGCTTTTTCCATTTTCTTTCACACTAAATTCTAAAGCAAAAACTGCATTTATAAAAATCAAAACACTTAAAAAATATCTCACTTCATTTCCTTATCTAAATAAAGCCTTACTTGTTTATCATACTCAAAAACATCTTCAATTTGGTTAATCTTTGGCGCACCAAAATGATCTAATGCTTTAAAGATACCTTTAGCTATATCTAAAAACTGTGCTTTTTGGGCTAAAAATTGATACACCATATGCTCATTTGCACTATTTATAATCACACCCAAATCAGGCTCTTTCAAAAGCTCATCTTTGAGTGAAAATATAGGATATTTTTTTAAACTAATTTTTTCAAATTTTAAACTTGGCATAGCTAATAAATCTAAATTTTCTATAAAGCTTTGATCATGCTCATCTAAAATCGCTTGAGCTATAGACAAACGCATATTTGCATGAGAAAAATACGCACTTATACCACCATCTTTAAACTCACACAAAGCATGCACTAAAGATTTTCTTTCTATCAAAGCATCTATTTGCTTAATACCATAAAGATGATAAGCTTCGACGATTTCAAAAAGCTTATTACACATACTAGCACTATCTATGGTGATCTTAGCCCCCATACTCCAGTTGGGATGCTTGAGAGCTTCTTTTACGCTGACATTTTTTAAATCTTTGATTTTATAATTATAAAAGGCCCCACCACTTGCTGTGATGAAAAGCTTTTTAATGTTTTTTCTTTTATCTATCAAGCACTTTAGTGCTGCATGTTCGCTATCTATGGCTTTAATTTTGGAAGTGTCAAAAAATTTCCCTGCTACTACTAGGCTTTCTTTATTTGCTAAGGCTAAGGTTTTACCAAGTTTTTGTGCCATAAGACTTGAGTTTAACCCCGCAAAACCTACTATAGCATTCACTACCAAAGAGCTTTTACACTCAGCTATCATCGCTTTTAAGCCCTCTTGGCCACAAAAAATCTTATCATGATCAACCAAGGTTTTATCTTTTTCATCTTGGATACATACAAATTTAGGTTTAAAAAGAGCTATTTGCTCATTTAAAAGCTTGATATTTTTACCACAAGATAAAGCTTCTATGCTTATGTTTTTTTCTTTAGCAATAAAAAGAGTATTAACCCCTATACTTCCCGTGCTTCCAAGTACAATCATACTAAAGTTGCCATTGCAAATGCTGCAATGATAACAGCATCAATTCTATCTAAAACTCCCCCATGTCCTGGGATTAAATTACCGCTATCTTTAATGCCTGCTTGTCTTTTAAAATAACTCTCAAGTAAATCCCCTATCACAGCAAAAATAGCTACTATTAAAGATATATAAATACTTTTTACTAAGCTAAATTCAAAAGAGCCTATGATAGTTCCTAAAATCCCTGCACAAACTATGCCACCTACTACACCTTCTAAGGTTTTATTTGGGCTTGTTGGAGAAAAAGCTCTCTCGCCAATGAGTTTTCCTATAAAATACGCCCCGCTATCACAAGCAACGACAATCACTATAAGCCAAAACAATACAAACATACCCTCATAGCTTAATACTTGATAGAGCATTAAAATAGGCAAAGTAGGATATATATAAGGCATAAGTTCATTTAAATTTTCACTTTTTTTATAAACTAAATATCCCAAAATCAAAATCAAAGCCATAAGTCCTATAAAGAAAGGTTTATCTAAAAATGCTCCTATTGCAAAAATACACAAAGCCACAAAAACATTTGCATGTTTGCTTTTAAACATAGCTTTTGCTTCATTAAATGCCAAAAACAATAAAACACCAAAAATAGCAAAATTAATCAAAAAATTATCCACTAAAGCAACAACAGCTATCACAGCTATCATCACAATAGCACTAAGAATTCTTGTCTTTGAAAACATTTTTATCCTTTCTATATACTTAAATCAAGCAAATGAGAGCTTTTTTTAACCACCTCTTGCTCTTTTTCTTCTTGTTCATCTTTTTCTTCTTGTTCTTGATGATGTTTAGAATGCTTCTTTTCTTCCTCTTGCCTTTCTTTTACCTCATCACTTACTTCGTGAGTTTGATTAACTTTTTCAAGTTTTTCAACCGCCTTTTCTTTTGCTTGAAACTCACTCATATTTACCAAAGTCGCAAAAGAGTCTTTTGCTAGTTCATTGCTCACTTGTGCTGAATGTACCGGTGCATTTTGGTTAGCATAATTAACGCCACCTATGGGACTTATAGGCATATTCACTCCTTTAAAATGCTTATAGTCTTATAATTTGTATAATTTACAAAAGCCTTCTCTCTAACTTTAACAAAATTCTTGCTCGTATAATCGACCAAATAAGTTCCAGAGCTTAACTTGGAAAATTCCACACAAAGCTTTGCGGCAAATTCTAGCACTAATTGACTTATTTTTAATTTATTTGAAGTAATGATCACATGCGCACTAGGATAATCTTTCACATGCAACCAAATATCATCTTTTTTAGCTATTTTTAATAAATACTCATTAGCTTTTTCATTGCGTCCTACGCTGATTTTAAACTCATCAAAATAAAAGCTACTAACCCCTGCATTTAACTCTTCTTTTTTGGTTTTTTTACTTTTTTTAGGCATTAAAACTTCTAATTCTCGTAAAGAAGTGCTTTTGGTGATTAAATCTTTTAAATTGATTAAAAAATCAAGTTTTTCACTTAAAATTTCTCTTTCTATGTTGATATTTTTAGCCTTTTGTTTTAGCTTTTTAGCCATTTTGTAAAATTCATTCGCACTATTTTTAGGTGTATCTTCAAGCTTAAAAGCAAGCTCATTTGCATTAAAATCTTGCAAAATAAATTCTCTTTGATAATCTTTTAAAGAATTTAAATTAGCAAATAAAACATCTGCCTTTTGGCTTAACTCTTGAGCTTTTTTTAATAAATTGCTTTCTTGTTCTAAATTTTCTATACTCTCTTTAAGGGTAAAAATTTTTTTATCTACATTTAAAAGTTTATTTTCTTTTATATCTTTTAAGCGCTCTTGCTGTAACTTTTTAGCACTTTCTTTAAAATACACATTAAAATCATCAATCTTTACAAATTCTTCTTTAATCTCATAAGCTTTTAAAGCTTGGAGTTTTTCGCCTATTTTTACAATACGATAACTTTTATCTATATGACGCAAAGCTTCTATGATAATATCATTAGTATCTGTGATGATGACATTGGTGTTTTTTCCTGTAAATTCAAAATAAATCTTAGCCCCATAAGCTTTGTAAGATTTTTCTGATAAAACTTCAAAAGATAAAATTCTATTATTTTCTAATACTTCTAAATTTAAAATCTTTGCATTAGAGAAGTATTTTTTTAACATAAAATCAAAAGGTGCGTTATAGACTTTTGCTTGGAGCTTATCTTGGTAAATTCCACTTTTTCCGCGTGTTAAATCTAGTATAAAAGCTTGATGATCTAAGCTAAGCTCTAAGATATTATCATCAAGGCGTTTGAGATAATTTAGCCTTTGAAATTGTTTAAAATAATCTTTTATTTGTATTAAATCTGTATATTTCATAAATGTATTATAAAATATTTTGATGAATTTATGAGGTTTTTATGAGTGAAAAAATTCCCTATCCTTGCGTGATTTTATGTGGCGGAAAGTCTTCACGCATGGGAGAAGATAAAAGCTTATTGCAAGTAGATGATAAAAACTTAACTCTTTATCAGTATGAAAAAACGTCAAGAATTTTTAATCAAGTTTTTATTAGCGCTAAAAAAGATAAATTTCATCAAAAAAACTTAGCACTTATTTTAGATGAGGATTTAAACAACTACTCCCCACTCATTGCCTTAAATTCCATACTCAAACATTTTCAAAACACCTATGTATTTATCCTTAGCGTGGATACTCCAAGTATAAGCAAAGAAAGTATTTTTAAACTTTTTCATCATCTAAAATCACAAAATATACTCTTAGCAAGCACAAAAAAGCACAAGCATTATTTATGTGGATTTTATCATGGTAGAAATTTTGAAAAAACTTTGCAATTTTTACAAGAAAATAACCACAAACTAGCTCTTTTTTGTGATACAATGAAAGCGGAATTTATAGATTTTAAAAATGAAAATGAGTTTATAAATTTAAATTATTTTAACGAATACAAAAAGTGGCTTCATGAAAAAGACAATCTTACCCATAATATGTGCTTTTAGTGCTTTAGCAAATGAAGATTTAATCAATCAAGCCTTAGAATATGAAAGGCAAGGTGAGTATAAAAAGGCTATGCAAATTTATAAAAGCTTAGCTTTAAAAGATACAGCAAAAACAAAAAATTTAGAACTTTCTCTTAACAATGAGCAAAATGCAACAAAAGAACATAAAATAGATGATTTTAACCCAAGAAGCGAAGCTTTAGCAAATTACCTTGGCACAGAAAAATCATATAATCCTTTTGGTATTAGCACGCATAATCTTAGCTATTTTATGCCTGTTTCTTATAGTTTTAGCAAAAGAGATTATAAAAGCACTGAAACTAAATTTCAAGTAAGTCTTAAAAAAACTCTTTTTGAAAATCTTTTGGGTTTAAACGAAAGCTATAACATAGCTTATACGCAAATTTCGTGGTGGCAGCTTTATGAGCATTCATCACCTTTTAGGGAGACTAATTATTTGCCTGAATTTTTCATCAATTTTCCTATAAGTGGGCATGGAGCTTTTGAAAATTTAAAAAATGTACGCGTTGGTTTATTACACGAATCAAACGGGCAAGATGACCCAAAATCAAGATCTTGGAATAGAATTTATCTAAGCAATGCATGGTTTTTTGGGGACTTTGTGTTCATACCTAGGATTTGGCTAAGAATTCCTGAAAAAAGCTCAGAGGATGATAATCCTGATATAGAAAAATATTTGGGTAATTTTGATATCAATCTTGCTTATACCCAAGATGATTATTTTATCAATATCCTATGGCGTAATAATTTAAATTTTGCTAATAACCGCGGTGCAGTGGAAATAAGCGGAGCTTATAAAATCTCTAACAATGGCTTATATATTTACACTCAATATTTTAACGGATATGGTGAGAGTCTTATTGAGTATAATAAATCTTCAAGCAGACTCTCAAGCGGAATTTTGCTAATGTATTAAAGCAAACAAAACGCTATAACACTACCTAAGATAAGCAAGGAGCCATTAAAACATAAAAATGTTGGTATACAAGTATCTTTAATGTGATCACCTTGCTTATCTGCATTAAGCCCTACACTCACTCCCAAAGTCGTCTCACTAGCAGGCGATCCTGCATCGCCTAAAGCTCCAGCAACACCGATGATAAAAATAATCGCAGCAGGTGAAAAACCAAGCTCTATACATATAGGGCAAAATAAGGCAGCGATGATAGGAATAGTGCCAAAAGAACTGCCTATACCTATGGTAATTAAAAGCCCTATGGCTAGCATGATAAAAATAGCCAAAAAGTGACTTTGTGCCATAAAAGGCACGCTTGTTTTTACAAGCTCAACTATACCACCACTTTGTTTTAAAACCTCCCCATACCCTGAAGCAACAAGCATTACAAAGGCTATATAACCCATAATCTTAAGCCCATCATCAAAGACTAGATTAACTTTATTATACTCTACTCCACCTAAAACCACCATCAATACAAAACCCAAAAGTCCAGATAAAGGTAAATTATGCGTTAAAATTTGCAAAATTAAAGTCAGCAAAAGACCAGCTAAAACGCCCCATTCTTTTTTACTCATTTTTAAATTTTCAAAATCCATTTTGGCAATTTGTTCTTCTTGATATTCTCTTGGTTTAGCATAAAATACAAACACAGCCAAAAACAAGCCAACTAGCATACAAATAGCCGCAAAAGCCATAGTTTGAGAAACTTCCCCTAGGCTAATTTGCACTCCATTTGAATTTAAATTATCCACAAGCAAAGTTTGAAAAATAAGCCCAAATCCCAAAGGTACCACCATATAAGGTGTGGTAAGTCCAAAAGTTAGCGCACAAGCTATGGCTCTACGGTCTATTTTTAATTTATTAAAAAGCTTTAACAAAGGTGGGATCAATAAAGGCACAAAAGCCACGTGGATAGGGATTAAATTTTGTGAAAAACAAGCAATAAATGCCAAAGAAAGTATAAGTAAGTATTTTTTATGTGAAATATAATGCGAAACTATTTTAATCAAATATGCTGTTAAATTAGTTTTTGATATAGCAGCAGCCACCGCTCCAAGTAAAATATAACTTAGTGCTGTTTGTAAATTTCCTTGCATACCGTCAATTAAAACTTTCATAGAATCCATCATAGCTTGTGGAAGTTGAGTAAAAAACTCCATCAAAGTTAAATGCTCTATATGCATAAATTTAGACCAAACGCCTACAAAAAGCCCAGAAAGCAAAACACTAAGCAAAACATTAAACCTAAAAAAACACAAAAGCGTCATTAATACAACGCCTATAAATACCGGATTAGTTAAAAGCATTACATTCCTTAAATCAAAATAATTGCACATTTTAAATAATTTTCTTTAAAATACCATTTAAGTTTAAAAAATTTAAGCAAAAATTGCAAAATAAAAGCATAAAATGATAGTTTTTACTTTAAAAAAGGATACAAATGAGAAGTGACGCGATCAAAAAAGGACATTTAAAAGCACCAAATCGTTCTTTACTTAGAGCATGTGGCTTAAATGATGATGATTTTAACAAGCCTTTTATAGGTGTAGCAAATAGCTATATAGATATCATCCCAGGACATTTTTTCTTAAATGAATATGCAAAAATCATTAAAGATGAAATCCGCAAAAATGGTTGCATTCCTTTTGAATTTAATACTATAGGTGTTGATGATGGCATTGCTATGGGGCATGATGGTATGCTTTATTCTTTACCAAGTCGTGAAATCATAGCAAACTCTATTGAAACAGTGATGAACGCACACCAACTTGATGCACTAATTTGTATCCCAAATTGTGACAAAATCACTCCAGGTATGCTCATGGGGGCTTTAAGAGTTAATGTGCCGACTATTTTTGTGAGCGGTGGGCCTATGCGAGCAGGAGTAAATAAACACGGAGAAAAAATCAGCCTAAGTTCTGTTTTTGAAGCAGTGGGGGCTTATGAGGCTAAAAAAATCAATGAAGAGGATTTAAAAGATATAGAATGCAAAGCTTGTCCTAGCGGTGGATCTTGCTCGGGTATGTTTACTGCAAATTCTATGAATACTTTATGTGAAGCTATGGGCATAGCGCTTGAAGGAAATGGAACTATTTTAGCACTTAGCAAAGAAAGAGAAGAGCTTTTAAGAAAGGCTGCGCGTAGAATTTGTGAGATTACTCTAGATGAGCGTTTTAAAATTCGTAATATCATCACTAAAAAGTCCATTAACAATGCTTTAGTTGTTGATATGGCTATGGGTGGAAGCTCAAATACTATCTTACATATGCTTGCCATTGCTTATGAAGCAGGTGTAAATTTGGATATAAAAGAACTCAATCACATCAGTGCTAATGTGGCTCATATAGCCAAAATTGCTCCATCTTTAAATACTGTTTATATGGAAGATATACACAAAGCAGGTGGAGTAAGTGCAGTAATGGCTGAAATAGCTAAAAAACCTGGTCATATTTTAGAACTTGATACTCTAGATATTGGCGGAAAAACTTTAAAAGAACGCATTGAGAATGCTAGCATTAAAGATGAAAATATTATAAGAAAAATAGACAATGCCTATTCAAATGTAGGCGGGCTTGCTATACTTTTTGGAAATTTAGCAGAGCAAGGCTGTGTGATAAAAACTGCAGGTATCATGGGTGAGCGTAAATTCAAAGGTAAAGCGGTTTGTTTTAATTCTCAAGAAGAAGCCATTAAAGGTATTATAAAAGGTAAAGTTAAAGAAGGTGATGTGTGTGTGATACGCTATGAAGGACCAAAAGGTGGACCTGGCATGCAAGAAATGCTTAGTCCAACTTCATTGCTCACAGGCATGGGACTTGGTGCTAAAGTAGCACTTATAACAGATGGTCGTTTTAGCGGAGCTACAAGAGGGCTTAGTATAGGTCACATTTCTCCTGAAGCTGCAGAAGGTGGGCTTATAGCGCTTTTGGAAGATGGTGATGAGATAGAAATTGATGTGGATAATTACAGTATCAATGCAAATTTAAACCAAGATGAAATCACCAAACGCAAAGCAAACTTTAAAATGCTAAATAAACAAATAAATTCAAGATGGCTTAAAATGTATCAAAAACTTGTAAGCAATGCTAGTAAAGGCGGAGTTTTAGACTTAGAATAATTTTCTTAATTTCTTAGAGAAATTAAGAAATATCTTTTAAATGTGAAACAAAAATATGAAAAATTATGTTAAAGTGGCCGGGAGAAAGGGATTCGAACCCCTGGAGGTGTGACCCTCAACGGTTTTCAAGACCGCCGCTTTCGACCACTCAGCCATCTCCCGAAAGAATAAAATATCAAGTGTTAACATCGCATTGGAGGCGACATCCGGATTCGAACCGGAGATCAAGGCTTTGCAGGCCCATGCCTTACCGCTTGGCTATGTCGCCTTGAGTTACCAAAAAGTGGTGCCCGAGGCCGGACTTGAACCGGCACGGAAGAAAAATTCCGAGGGATTTTAAGTCCCTTGTGTCTACCAATTCCACCACCCGGGCGGGTGATAATGGAGCGGGAAACGAGATTCGAACTCGCGACCCCAACCTTGGCAAGGTTGTGCTCTACCCCTGAGCTATTCCCGCATGTAAAATTGAAATTATATCTATTAAAGCTTAAAGATATATAAAAAATAATTTAAAATAATTTAAAAAATTACAATAAACAAATAAACTTATTAAAATTAATAATATTTTTATAATCAATATGTTATAAAACTGGATTTGATTTAATCAATTTAAAATATTGCAATGGAGGTATTTATGTTCAGCTTTAAAAGCTTATCAAGTAAATTAACATTTATAACCTGTTTGTTAATTATAGCAATTTTAACCGTAGTTAATGTTATAAACTACTATGAATCTAAAAAAACAATCAATGATTATCTGTATGAAATACAGATGAAAACAATGCTAGATGTTGCAAAGGTATATGAACTTTATGGTAGTTCAAAAAGAGCAGCAATCAACTCTCTTGGACACTCGATCTCTTCCAAGCCAAATATGCATCAAGACGAAATTATAGATATTTTAGGCACCTTAAAACAATCATCAGATTTTGAGCTTGTTTACATTGGATTTGAAGACACTGGTAAAACTTACAGATCTAACAAAGTTATTAGCGATATCACAAGTGGATATGATACTAAAAATAGACCTTGGTATAAAGAAGCAAAAGCTGCTGGTAAACTAATCGTTACCGACCCTTATGTCTCTGCTTCTAGCGGTCAAGTAACTGTAACATATGCCGCACCAATTTATTCAGATGGCAAATTTATAGGTGTTGCAGCAGGAGATTATGACCTTTCAAGGTTTTCAACCGATGTTTTATCACTAGGACACTCTAATAGTTCTTATGTTGCAGTTTATGATAGAGAAGGTGTTGTAACCTTCCATGAAGACAAAGAAAGAATGCTTACTAAAAACGATTTAAGTATTAATATAGCAAATGCTGTAAAAGCTAATCCTGATTTAGTTGATCCAAGTAAAGAAGAAACCTTATTTTATGCTAAAGATGGCACAGGTAAAACTCAAGTCGCAACATGTACACAAAGCTTAAACCCTAAATATATAATCTGTTCTATCACAGAAGAATCTGTATATACTGACGCAGTAAATAGATTGTTATTTCAACAAATTATAATTGCTATTATAGCTATAATAATAGCTTTACTTCTAGTAAGATTTGCTATTATTAGAAATTTAAAACCTATTGCAATAATTACTTC
>NZ_JANQCX010000021.1:0-13077 GCF_024723575.1 Campylobacter sp. 2352 PW | reverse complement strand
TAGAGTTTTGGATTAATATAAGCTTGTTGTTAATTTATGGTTATTTTCATAATATTGGGTATTAATAAAATTTAATAATATCAATAGTTTAATAATAAAAATTCAGATCTTATGTATTTGATTTTAATATAGATGAATAAATGATATATTTTGATAAATATAAAAATTATTCATGAAGTTTAATATGTATTATTTCGTAATTTTTTATTTTTTTTCCTAAAATTTTACCCCATCCTAATTTGGAGTGAGAGTAGTCTCCTAGCTTAAACAGCATTCTTTTATTAAAAATAATTTTAAGATATAAATCAACACAAAATTCATTGTTAGTTAGAAATAATATACTTTCTTTAAGCTCTTTGTATTTTTCTGCGTTTGGAAAGTATTTTAAAGCTTCATCATAGTGTATATCTTTTATATAAATAGCTATTTTATTTTGGTAAGATAGAAATTTTTTTCCCAAGATTAGATTTTTTCCTAAAATATGATTTTTACTTCCTAATTTATTTAATTGTATGTGTCTTATGTAAATTTGATGGGGTATATTTTCTATAATATTTAATTGATTTTGTAAATTAAAAGTGATTTGTAAAATTCTTTCAATATAACTTTTAGGTCTTCTTAAACTTAGTAATAACGGTGCAAAAGGTAGGTATCTCTTTGCAATTTTTGTGTCATTGATGCCTAACATAGAAAATAGTATTTTAGAAATTCTATCGTTGAAGTTAATATCAAAACTTTTTGGATAATTGTTAAGAGTGGTAATTTCAAAAAAAATCCAAAGAAGATAGTGATTGAAGAAGTCAAAAAATAAACTCCATCCATCCCCGCCATCCTCATTCCTAGAGAGCTTGTCTAGTATATAAGAAGGGAGTTGTGATGTATTACCTTGTAGACCCATAAAATTAATCATAATTTCAATGGGAAAATCACTAATATTTTTATTGAATTTTACATATTCGATTTCTTTGTTAGGATGCATTAGAGCATTATTTACCCTTAGAAAAATATCTTCTTTGGGATGATCTTTTAATAATTTTTTAAGAAGTTTATAAAAGGTATAAGAGTTTGCATTGTTCATAATATAGGTTTAATTCCTTTTTTAAAAGGATAGTGTATAGTCGCTTTTGAGTTTATGCATTTAATTTTTAATTCACAAAATGAATTAATACTCACAAAGGATGATAAAAATTCTGAAATTATTAATCCTAGCTTATAAACTTCACCCAAAGAATAAAATTTAGAATCATCTATACTTATAATACTCATAGTACCTTTTTTTGTAATATACTCATCAATTAAGTAGCTTGGTTTTGACTGTATGTCAATTATTGAAGAGGTAAGTAATTGACATACTACTTCAGAAGTTTTATCATCAGGAAAGCTATAGCTTTCTAAAACTTGAAAAAAGGATGTTTTTGTTAAAAGAGTTTGATAACTAAATGACAAAATAGAAACTAATTTCCATAAAAGATCACCATTGGTTTTAACTTGCTTAATCGGCGTTGGAATGGTAATGTTTTTCGTAATAGCATCTTTATAAAAAGGTATAAGATTGATATCGCCTATTTTTAAACGGGTCGGTAAATTTTTATTACAGCATAATACATCTATTGTGATTGTTTCATTTGTATTGTTTGAGGAAAAAAACGATATTTCTTTGAAGTTATCTTGTTTGGAATTTGATTTATTTGTAATGTAGTAAAAATCTTGTATTTTATTTTGCATAAATTCAAAACGTTCAAAATTTTTATAGTTTTTTAAAATTCTACTCCCGCTGTCGCTATTATGTGCTTTGACTTGTTTTATTTGAACTATATCATATGCATTTAAATTTGTTCTATCGATAAAAATTCTATATCCATTTTTCGAGTGATTATTGATGATAGGTTCTGCTGTTTTTTCGAAAATATTAATGATTGGTGTTGTCGATAATGAGAATAATTCATTTTTTATAATACAATTTTTAGGAAGTGTTTTATTAAATTTAAAAAAAATGCTAATTAACTTACCTTTACACTCATGTAAAACATCCAAGCCTTGTATTGAGATAAAATTAAATTTTTCAGGCAAAAAAAAGTATTCTCTTAGCAAGGAAAAAGATTCAAATCCTAAGTCATTATAAAATAGGCAACTTTCGCTTGGCTTTAAACCCATAGTTTTAATATTATGGGTATTTATTTTAAATTCTTCTTTTGTGTCATGAGATATGACTTTTATTTCTTCTAAATATTGATGCATATAAAAAAGTAATGTAGATGATGTGTAAACATCATCCCCTAAGTATATACTTAGTCTATCTAAACCTAGATGTTCTATGTTTAAATCTTCTCTACTAACTCTAAGTTGTATATCTAATGTATGATATTGTCTTTCACTTCCTAAAAAAACATTCTCTATATTTAATGGATATAGATATACATCATATACTGTTTTAAATTCACATTCACATTTTTCTATAGATACGGATTTAACTGTACTATTTTTAGGAATAATTAATCTGTTGAGTTTGCTGTTTTCGCTAAATTTGAATTCTTGCATACACATAGAAGGTAGAATGTTGGTGTAATTTGGAGAAAGAATATTAATTAGAGATTCTGCAATATAGGGTATATTTTGATCTAATTCTTGATGAATTTTAGAGGTTAATATTGCTAAATTTTCAATAATTCTTTCTATATCTGGATCTTTACTATCGTAAGATAAAAAAGGGGTTAACTTGGGAAATTTATCTATAAAAATTTTCCGAGCATGATTAAGATAAGCAATCTCCTTTTGATAATAATGTATATCATCTTGTGTCATTTTAGATAACCTCGCAATATCGATTATTTTTAAATATAATTTCAATTGCAAATTCTTTAAAATTATCATTACAAAAAACACATTTTAGTAAAAATGAAAGTTGCCAAGGTTTTAAAGAATCATTATATGTGATAGAATTAATTATAATTCTTTTTTCGTATTTACTTATGAGTTTATGAATTTCTTTTGCCATGTTCAAGCAAAGTTCTGTCGAGCTTAAATTTAGATTTTCCATACTAGATAATCCAAAATCTTCAACACTTAAGCAGTCATCAAGTTTTGCATTAAGCAAAACTTGTATATTATTTTTTATTTCTTGAAATTCATTTTGATAAAAAGGGATATTTTTATATTGCTCATCCAATGAATGAATAATTTTATCCAGCAAAGACATTTATTATTCTTTATCCAATTTACCTACTAAAGATAGTTCAAAATTTCCACCCATATATTTAAAGTGAGGACGAACACTCAACCCAATCTTATACCATCCAGGCTCCCCTGGTATATTATCCACTTTTACTTGAGCCCCTCTAAAAGGTCTTCTACTTCTAACCTCTGCTGGTGGATTTTCTTGATCTGAAATATATTGTCTAACCCATTCGTTTAAACCATTTTCAATATCACTTCTTTCCTTCCAGCTTCCAATTTCTTCTCTTTGTAGTACTTTTAGATAATGTGCTAATCTTGAAATTAAAAATACATAAGGCAATTGAGTACCTAAGCGGTAATTTGTTTCAGCCTCTTTTCCTTCTGGTGTGTTTGGAAATATTTTAGGTTTTAAAGCAGAATTTGCTGAAAAAAATGCTGCATTATTGGTGTCTCTTCTTAGAGTTAAAGTTATAAACCCATTTTCTGCAAGTTCATATTCTCTTCTATCTGTAATCAAAACTTCAGTAGGAATTTTAGCTTTTAAGTTTCCAAAATTTTCATAAAAATAAGCAGGAAGATCTTTTACGCTTCCACCGCTTTTTGGTCCTATGATACTACCGCACCACCTGTATTTAGCAAAACTTTCTGTTAATCTTGTTGCGAAAGCATATGCTGAATTTCCCCATAATAGATGATTATGAGATGCGTGAACATTTTCTTTGTAATTAAAGCTTTTGATGGGATTTTCTTCACTATCATAAGGCGATCTTGTCAAAAACCTCGTAACCATTAATCCTGTGTATTTAGAATCTTCATTTTCTCTAAAAGTTCTCCATCTTGTGTATTGTGGACCTTCGAGAAGACTTTGTAAATCCTGAATATTAGCTAATTCTGAATAATTTTCTAAACCAAAAAATTTAGGTCCTAAAGAAGTTAAAAATGGAGAATGACTCATTGCTGCTATGCTTGACATTTTATTTAAAAAAGTCATATCTGGACTTGCAGTGCTTAGTTGGTAATCACCAATTATAGCACCAACTGGTTCTCCACCAAATTGTCCATATTCTGAAGAATAAATATTTTTATAAACAACACTTTGGGTGATGTCTGGATTATTTTCGAAATCTTCTAAAACTTCTTCTTTTGTAATATCAAAAAGATTAATTTTAATATTTTCATTAAAATCAGTTCTTTCTACTAAGAAGAAAAGTCCTCTCCAAGTCGATTCTAATTTTTGAAATTCTTCATTATGTAAAATCTCATCCATTTGTTTTGATAATAAATCATCGATATGGGCAATCATTTCATCAAGTGCAAATTTGTTGATTTTATCTTCTATGTTATCGCTTTCAACTATTGCGGAAATAAATTCGGCTACTCCTCTTTTTGCTATACTATAGCTTTCATCATTTCTAGCATATTTGCTTTTTTCCATAATACTTTCAATAATTGGAGTATCAATTACTTTATCTTTTGACATATTATGTTTCCTTTATTCTTCGTTATTTTCTTTTTTGATTTCTAAAAGCAACTGCTCTTTGGTTTTTTCATTTTTTAGAGCATCTAAAACAGCTTTTCTAAAATTTGGAATATTACCCATGGGTCCTTTTAGAGCCATTAATGCTTCTCTAAGGCGCATTAGTTTATTTAACTCTGGCACTTGTTGCACTATATTATCAGGCGAAAAATCTTTCATACTAGATATTTTTAGGTTGATATCTAATTCTTCAGCGCCTCCACCCAAAGTATTTTTAACATTAAATTGGGTTTTGATGTCTAGTTTTTGCATAACTTGATTAAAATTTATTTTGTTGATAGACACAATTTCTCTATCTTCTAAATTTTGTTCATTTTTACCTGTTAAATTAGCCATTATCATAAGTTTTAAAGGTAATTCTATCTCTGCATTTTGCCCGTTTGTTTTTGCCTTGTAGGTTATATTTATGCGTTCTTTTGGTGCACTTGATCCATCAGACATTTTACTTCCTTATTTTTTGAATTAAAATTTATTTTTTAAATTATACATAAAACTAAATAAAGAATAACTAAGTTTATATTTTTTTATTAGTTTTGTTTTTTGCATAATTATACTCATCACTTAAGTAATCCTTTAATAAGGTTTTTTCCATAAGTTCAACTAGTTGTAAGTATATAATTTTTGCATTATTTTTCATATTGTTTGTTTCAAAAACTTGTGCCATGGCTATTAAAGAATTTATATTACAAAATAAAGAATTATTATAATTTTCATTGTTTATTTCAATGAGTAATTGCTCTACTTTTTTATTTTTATCGGATGTGGTGTGTGTTTTTTTATTAGTTTCTTGATTTTGTTTTACAAAATAATTAAATGTATCTTCTTTACACATTAATTCGCCGTTGTCAAATCTTAACTTGGTAATATCTTTGAATTTGAGAATAAAATTACAAGTTAGTAAATTTAAAATTTTCAAGGAGTGTTCTTTTTGATGATGATGTAAAAAATCACAAAATAGTTTAAATCCTTCTATCCAGAAAGGGTTAAGTGAAAGGTTATTGATAAAACATTTTATTTGATCTAACTCATTCGTATTTTTATCTAATAGTAATTTTATTAAATTTCTATCAGGATATCTTACTTTAGTGACAAAATCTGAATGCGGTGGAAGGGTTTTTAATCTTCCCCAAGCTGCTTCTGCAAACAATGAATAAGCATTAGTATTTTCAATGTTATTTTCTAGTAATTCTATTGCTAGATTATTTAATAATGTTCTGTATTCTCTATCGCTAAGATTAGATAATTTTGTGTTTTTTATATCGATATTTACTTGTGTCACTGGAGATTTAAGAGGTGATTGTTTAGTTTGAGTTATTTCTTCTTTAATGTTTAATTTTGCAAAATTACAATTTAAAATTTCGCGTAATTTTTCAAAATACTCATTTAAACTTTTAGCTGTGACTTGTGAGCATTTTGGTGAATTTTTATTAAATTCATTAATAAAATTTTCAACAATTTGTTTGTATTTCTTTTTTTGATTTAATAGTATAGAAGATGTTTTACTTATATTTTCAGGTTTTTCTCGAAATAATTTTTCTGTAAAAATTATTATTTCTAAAAATATTTTAAAACACTCTTCGTTATTTAATGCTAAACATGATAAAGAAAAGTAAGCGAAAATTTTCATATCCATCGAGTTGTTTTGTAAAATATCTAATGAGTGTTCATATACCTTATCCCATTGTATTTTTTCATGATTTAATGTTTTGTATTTTGTCATCTCTTCTTCAAGTAAATGAAATATTTCTAAGTTTTCTAAATTTTCTTCATAATGATCACAGAAAATCATTTTTTATCTCCTAAGCACTATTGAAAGTTTTTTTAATTATAATAAAAAACAAAATTATAGTGTTATTTATTTAAGTATTTTTTTAAGGATGGGAATGAGAAAAATTTTTGTTATGTTGCTCATGGGGTTGTTTTTAAGTTCTTGCTCTAGTGTTGTAAGTGTAAAGATTGATAATATAAAAAATTCTAATTTAAATAGTAGAAATGATGATGTTCCTTTGACTGTTATTGTGTATCAACTAAAAGATGTAAATAAATTTATAAAGGCTAGTGATTTAGAGCTGGTTAATAGAGAGGATGCTATACTCGGTAGAGATAAAATTGACTCGATTAGACTACAAATTGCCCCTAAAGATAATATTATTGCTTTTAAAGTTATAGATGAAGAAGTGCCGTATATTGGTATTTTGGTTTTATTTGCAAATAATACTAAAAAGGTAACAAAAATTTGGGCAAAAACAGATGATGCTAATGGTTTTGGAACTAAAAAAACATTAAAATTTGAAATAACAAAAGATGGTATTAGACATATTTAATCTAAGGAAAATATAATGGCAGATAAGCTAAAAGTAGCTTGGTTTAATGGGCTAAATATTGATAAAATTCATTTTGAGCAACAAGAACGATATTTTGAAAGAAATATTAATCTTAAAACAATTTCAACTTTCAATAATTTATATGGAATAATTGATTTAGAATTTTCCAATGAAATGCTAATGCAAGGAAAAATAGCACTTAAAAGAATTTCTGGAATTGCTAAAGATGGTAGCATTTTTAATGCACCAGAACAAGATGAGCTTCCAGAGCCTTTGGAAGTTAATTATGATTCTTTGGTAAATTCTATTATTGTTATTAAAATTCCTATGGGTTTATCCTCTATAGCAGATATATCTTTACACAATAATATACCTAATTCAAAATACATTAGTTTAAGAAGTGTTGTAGCTTCAAGAATATATGATGATAATACTAATGATGTTTTTAAACATACTGATTTAGAAGATGAATATGAGAATGATAATATTACTTTCTCTCAAGAAAAAATAAGCATTACTTTAGCTAGTTTGAGATTGAAATTGGGCTTTTTAGGCAGCAAAACTCCAGATGAACTTGAAATTCCTATAGCAAAAATCAAAAATATTGATTTAAATAAAAAAATAGAGTTAGATGAAAGTTTTATACCCACTTGTTTAGATTTAAATAAATCTTCGTATATTAAATCATTTTTAGAAGAAATTTCGCATTCAATTAAACAGCATAAAGAAATACTCACTGAAGTATTTAAGGGTATAGATCAAACTAAAAACACCTTGGATTTTAGTACATATTTATCGCTTAATCTTTTAAAAAAATGGTATTTTATTTTTTCATATATAATCAATAAAGATAAAATACATCCTGAAAATTTATATGAAAAGTTAGTTGATTTTCAAGGAGATCTTAGTGCTTTTGGTACTGAAAGCTCCTTTTCTGATTTTATAGTATATAACCATGATGACTTGACTAACACTTTTTTACCACTTACTAATCAACTGAGAGTTTTATTTGCAAAAATAACTTCTCCAAAATATACTATGGCTCAAGTAATTGACAATAACAATGGATTTTATGATTTGTTATTTGACAATCCTACGGTTATTGAAGAGGGCGAATTATTTTTAGCTATTAGTGCTGATGTTAATCATGAGTATTTATTATATAATTTTAAAACTCAAAGTAAAATTCATACTCAAAGTAGGATAAAAAGTATAGTAACAACACAATTACGAGGGATAAACATAGAGCAAATTTCAAATATTCCATCTTCTATACCTTATTTAAATGGTTATATTTATTACAAGTTAGACAAAAAAGATGAGCTGTTTAAATACTTTAAGGGTGAAAATGTTATAAGTTTATATCTAACAACAAATATAAAAAACCCTGATATAAAAATGTGGGCTGTATTTTAAGGAGTAATATGCAAAAAGAATCACATTTTAAAGAAGGATCTTTACTTTTAGAAAGTGATTTAAAAGGTTTAGAAACCAATAAAGTTGTTGATAATTGCTTGGAAATTCTTTTACTTGTTTATAGATTATCTAAGGTTCATTCTTTGGATGCTGCTTATATAGAGAATTTAAAAGAAAAGCTTGTAAATGAAATTTTGGTTTGGAGTTCAAGATTAAGTACTTTTAAAGAGTATGATGAGAAAGATATTATAAAATTAAGATATTGTTTATGTGTATTTATAGATGAAAGTCTAATGAAAAATGATTTATTTATTAATAGCTCTTGGGCAAATCATACTTTAACCGTGAGATTATTTGATGAGACTCTAGGTGGTGATAATTTTTACGATATAGCGCTTTCTTGGTTGTCTAATCCATCCAAAAACAAGGATTTTTTGGAATTTATATATGTTTGCTTGATTTTAGGATATAGAGGAAAATATTCTCATGAAAAAGATGTTGAGGAAAAAATTATTTATCTTTGTAACAATATAGCATCGGCTTTAACTCCTCTTATAAATTTAACAGATGAGACAGCTTTTGATAAGGCTTATAATGGAGCTAATAGGGAAAAATTTTGGCAGTATTTTCAACGCAGATTTATGAAATTTGCGTTAGTTGTTATACCTATTGGATGTATTTTAGGTTTTTTCATTTTTGCAATTTTTGATTTGCAAACTCATAATATTAAAATCGATTCTAATATTAGCAGTTTGATTAAGAATATAGAAAAATTATAACTCTTCGTTTGGAATGTTTAATTTTAACTTTTGAAACATAATTTCGTTCCAATGTTTTGGAAGGTTACAATTTTTTGGGTAATATTTTTGAAAAAAATAAATAAAAATTTGAGGATTTTCAGCTAGAGAAAAATAAAATTTTCCTTTATTTGAAGATAAAATTTTACCATCATGGTTAATATTAGGGCTATAGAATTTATATCCTTTTATTGGAGGCATTTTTTTAAGGAACTTTGAATTTGGATAGTGTTTGAAAAATTTTAAATAACCTTCGATGTAACCCACCCCATATTTTAATGGATTTATATTAGTATAGAAAAAATCAATAAAAGGGATATTAGAATTTTCTCCATAGTAAGGATTTGGTATAAGATTGATTTGTTTTTGATATAATTCTTTATATGTAGTGTAAGCACCGGCATTAAAAAGTAATTCATTTTCATCTTGAAATTTACCAGAAAAATATGGAATTAAAAAGTCATTTAGACTCCAAACTAAATATTCGTAAAAAAGCTCATCACTAAATGTAATTTTATAATCTTGTTTAGATAGTGTATCAAGTTGATTTAATATATCGTTTTTATGGTTGTTTCTGTCATAGATTAAAGCGGTAATGCCACTATTTTCATAAATTTTATTAAAATAATTTTTAATTAAGTTAATGTTGTTGGAATGCAAATCATCAAAATATGAGTAAATTTGTTCTTTGGATAAGATTATATTGTTATTTTGCCTGAAATATTGCACTTTGTTGTTTGTTATTTCATTAAGCCAAAAATTATTTAATTTTTCAAAATTAATATCAAAATTACTTGCTATAAATTTTGGAAACAAGTTGTTTTTCTCTTCTTGAAATATTACCTTTCCTATATATAAAATAGCGGTTAAATCATTAATTTTTTTATTATATTTACTACTATAGAAATTTGAAATATCGTTTATTCTATCCTCAACACATAAAATATTTGTTTCTATGCCAAGATATATGGTTTTATCTGATCTATTGTTAAAAGCATATTTTTTTAAATCAGGAAGTTTAATTTTCATTCTTTAGCCTAAAAAATCTATCATTTTTTCGACAAATCTTGCATCTCTTTCATTTGGTTGTATTTCATAAGCATTTTCTTGCCTTTCTTTGTCATCAAATTTATAAAAGCCATCAAATAAAATTTTATAATCATCGCTTATAGAGAATCCATGTGCATAAAACAAATATCCTCTTAAAATACCTTGTCCTGGATAATAATAAGTTTCAACATAAAAATGTCTAATCTCGTGAATCATAGTTTTTATTATTTCTTTTAAATCATGTAGATTATTTTCATTAACACGTATGCGTCTTTTGTAATATTCTCCCCATTCTTCTTCATCTCCTTGGAAAAAATCTATTTCACCATTTTTTGTTATTAAATTTAAGTCTAATTTTTCACATATAGCGGTTGCAATCTTACTAATTAAATTTTTATAAATTGCTATATCCAATTTTTTACCTTGCATCAATTCATCATATTTTTCTTTCAATGTTTTAGGATTGTTTTTTTCTATAGGGCAATTTAGCAAAACATCTTTACAAGTTTGAAAATAAAAATCTCTATCTCTTTGATAGTCTTTGAAATCATTTTCCACGCTATCTATGAAAGATTGACTACCTAGGTCAAATCTATAGTAAATATAAGCAATTTTTCCTGCTATTTGAGGATTATTTTTACAGAATGAAAAGAAATTTTCTCTCATAATAGTAAAGGTATCACCTATTTTTTTAGATAGACATTCGAAAAATTTAACAGCATCCCAAACACTTTGTATGTGTGATATTTGGTTCCATTCTTGAATATTTTTGGGATAATTTGCAAGATTAACACCATTGGTAACATTATCATCTTCTCCAATACCCACTCTAAAACTCATATCAATGATCACATAAGGATCTTGTAAAGTCGGCATTTCGCCTTCATAAGCAAATACCACAATATAATATTTTTCAAATTTAGTTTCTTTTGTTCTATAAAGAGGAAGAGAAAAGCCAATTTTATTTGTATTTTCTTGTTCAATTAAAGTTGCATTGTAATCATCATTGCACTCTAATTCTCCATCTTCATCAATATCAACTAAAGTACTAAAACTATCAAAACTTTGCAAATAATCATCCGATACAAATAATAATTGCATTTTAGCTTGACTATCACATTCAAAAAAACCCCATTTTCTTTGTATATCGTCGTTATTCTCTAAGAAAAGTTCTACATATGTTCCTGGTGCAAACGGAGCTTTAAGATCGTATATTTCCTTAGAGTTTATGCTATTCATTTATCTATCCCTTTATTTCTTTTGCAAATACAATTTTATTGTTTCGTTTTTGAGGGTATTTAACTTCTAATTCGCAAAGCAATTCTTCTTCATTTGTAATATAGCTTAAATGCTTTAATAAATCTTCAAACAATACCCCATTAACTATTCCTATACTGCCATTGCTACCAAATTCTCCCTTTTCATTAATGTTATAAAGATACAAATCCCCCTTACTCATACTTTCTTTATTCTTGCTTTTTCCTTTTTCATCATTTGGATTTGAAATTTCTATTTCTTTAAAACTTTTAGAGCATTCTTTATCTGTGTATAATCTAACACAATACTTTCCCCAAGTCTTACCTATGCTAAAAGGATAATCTTTTAAAAAATCAGGTTGTTTGTTGTAATTAATCTCATTGATTTTAAAATAATACTTTCCTTCAGGTAAGCTTCCAAATTTATCTTTAATACTTTCATCATCATAGTAAAAATATGCTTTTTTCTTGGTAGTTTTATCTTTTATATCTTGATAAAAACTAAAAGCAATTTGTTTATTTGATGGTTTTAAATTATCAGCTTTAGCTACTCCACTTCTTGCCATATAAGAAGCTATTAAATCTTTTCCTTTAAAATGATATAAATAAAAACCATCATATTTAAAATAATCTTTATTTTTAAACCTAAGTATAAGTCCTATTTTATGATTGATATAATTATTAAATATTCTTTTGCTATCTTGTAAGGGTTTGGCTAAATAAGCTTTATTATCTTCTAATCTAACTTTAAAACTATGACAATTACTAAAGTCTTTTTCTCTATCAAATCTTATTTTACCTTCTTTATTAGTTTTTAATTTTAATACGCTTTGCTTGATTAGTTTTTCATGATCATACCCTTTTATACCAATGCTAGCATTATCAATAGCCTTGCCATGTTCATCTTGTATGATAAGGCTGATGTAATTTGAAGTAGCAGTGTTGTTTATAATGCTAGTGTTATTGTGGGTTAAATTTAGATCTTGATGGTTTAAATCATCATAAGCATAGTGCTTGCTTATCTTTTTAGGTTCTAATTTTATATTTAAACTATTTTTAGCTAAAACATAGTTTTTAATCTTACAATGATAATAATCATAAGTAATGTTTAAATCTTTTAAAGCATATAAATTATTCTCATCATATTTAAGATAATAATTTATTTTTTCATCATTGAAAGAAAAAATTTCATCTTCCTTTGCGCCTAAAAGAAGTTTTTCATAAAAAAATACTCTTGTTTTTAGTTTATTAAAATCTAGATTATAGTTTTGTTCTAATAAAGCTATATCGATTAATGACTCATCTTTAACAAATATATCACAATTGTTTTCATAAAGATGCAAAAGATTTGACATAGATGAAGCATTGTCAAAAAATATAAGCTTTTTATTTTTATCTTTGTTTTCTAAGATGAAGTGGCTTAGGTTTTTAAGGTGATAAGATACAATCTTAAAATCTTCTTTTATATCATCTATAATGGTATTGCTTTGTTTTGTATTGTTTTCTTGATTTGAATTTTTATC
>NZ_JANQCX010000020.1:0-16941 GCF_024723575.1 Campylobacter sp. 2352 PW | reverse complement strand
TATATCAATATGTTTTTTAATATGTAAAAATTCTAAAATATTTAAAAAAGCATTAGGTATGTAAAATTGATCTAAACTAAGTTGTAAAAAATGATTCATATTATGCATAGAAAAAATATCATTATCTTTAATCAAATCATCTTTATTTAGATTAAATAACATAACTCCACCAAAACCCAATAAGCTTAAATTTTTTAAATTCTCTAAAGCTTTTCTTTTTTCTAAATCAATTTGAAGTATTTTTTGCATTGTTTTTCCTTTCTTTAATTAACCTATATACAAACCATCTTCCATGATTATAGTAGTGGCTAATGAAATTCATTATTTTTACTCTTTTATATTATGTTCTTTAGCATAAGCTAGTATTTTAGCTCGAAGTTCTTGCGGGAAATTATATCTATATATGGCAGGAATTCTTGGATCAAGGAGTCTATCAAGCTTATGTCTTTTATAATACCATTCTAGATTTTCAGGAGTAAAATAATAAGGTGCATTAGGATAGCCTTGAGGTGGAGTTAGGGCTGCGAGTTTGGCATGTAGTATTAAAGTATCATTAAAAAGTTGTGCTCTTTCTTCGCTCCAATCATTAGGTGTATCAGTTTCATAACCTTGCCTCATACCATTTTTATACCCTCCCCTATGGCGATCAAATTCTCTTCTGCTTTCATAAGTAGAATCTATATCCCTTGGATCTTTTATCTTACCCTCAACTATATCACTTCTTAAGGCTTTATACATACTTCCAAATTGATCACTAGCTATATCATATTTATTATAATCAATTACCCAATCTACTCCCATAATCTCATCTATAAAAGGAAGCATACCAAATTCATCAGGTTTTAAAGTCTTAGCTAAGGTTTTAATCTCTTGTTCTCTTAAAGGATTTTTATGCACTCCTACTAAACCACTTCCTACAGCAATATCAGCATAACCATAAATAGCACCTAATAAATTAGGTTTATCTAATATACTACTTCCTCCACTTAATTGTATATAAAGTATAGTAGCTTGGATAAATCTTGCATTAAAACCATTTTGAGACATATCATTAGCTAGATATTTATAATCACCTAATATTCCTGCTGCCATACCCCATTCATTATGAAATAAACTTGATCTTAGATTATGTTTATTATCATCTACTATTCTATATAATTTTTCATATTTAGGATCTACATTTCCTTTTTCATCTACAGCCCCTATAGCTTCATAAGGTATATCTATAACAACACTTCTTATACCACTTCTTATAACTAAATACTTATATCTTTCTTTTTTAGTTTTTAAAGATTTATAATAAGCTTTTTCTGCTTTAGTCCAAGGAGCTATAGCTCCTTTTATAGGATCTTTTAAATAAATACTTTGCCAATCTTTAAATTCAAGTAAAGTAGAACTTTGCCCTGTGTAAAGATTAGGATCTAAATATCTGGGTTGATAGTCTTTGTAGGGAGAGTTTCTTAATATACGATCAGCTTCAAATAAAGCTTTAGAATATTCTTGGGTGTATTTGCCTACCTTAGCTCCCCCATCATATAATAAAATTTTATTCGTTTTTTTTTCTACATCTAATATACCACCATTAGGTGTATAAATTTCATAAGTTTCACTCATTTTTATCCTTTCATCCTATATACAAACCATCTTCCATGATTATAGTAGTGGCTAGTCTGCCTATAAACTTATTAGAATAATCTTGGGCTTTATTAGTATCATCGCTTTCTTCATCATCTTCTTTCATCTTAATTTCATTTTTTATCTTCTTATCCCCTACCCCCTTATACATCACTTCTAAATTATGTTGTCCTATGGCTTCTAAATTTTCCATTAATCTTCTTGCTTTTTGCCTATCTTCTATGAACTTACCCTTTTCATCTTGAGTAGTGCTATAAATACCATTTGCATATTCATATAAAATTTGTATAGCATCATTATAAGCTAAGATAGGGTGTTGTTTTATCACTGGGTGTTGTGTTTTATACTCTTCTTTTCTTTGAAAATGCTCTAGCTTATATATATTACATTTTCTAAGTTCTATATTGTTTTCTTCAAAAAATTCCTTATCATTTAAGATGTATTTGCCCTCATTGATTTTATCTTCCTTAAAAGCACTTCTTTTCTCATCTAAAATAATATAAGATAAAAGTCTTTTTAAGGCAAATTCCCTAGCTTTGCTTGAAGTCGTAGCACAAGCAATACTAGGATAATAATTAAGCCCACCCGTGCATAATAAAGAACCAAAAATAAACTCAGATAAATCAAAACTCATAAATCTAGAATTTATCAATAAAGGATAGGTTAAGTATTCTTCTTTTTTTACAGCTAAAGGAAAATCATAATTGTAAGTAAATTTTTCATACATTAATTTTTCATATAAAATTTTTAATCTTTCATAATTTGTAGGCAAAAGTGTATCGATAAAAGATCCTGCTAAATTTTTTAACACATCTACACTTAAATTTTTACTTACTTTAATAGAAAAATCAATAGCTAATTGTTTTTTTACTTTTGATATCAAATGAATTTGCTTAGCTTTATCCAATCTTGAAAAACTCTTTGACTTTTTCAACTCGCTTGCATATTCTAATTGATTAAAATAATAATAATTTGTTCCTATTTGATATAAAAAAAGCTTATTGAGTGGCTTTTTATTTTTTGGATTAATTTTTATAAAATGCCCTTTAGGATTAAGTGCATAAAATATCCCTAGTTCTTTAAAAAAATGTGCTTTAAAACTAGAAAATAATTTATTGCCATAATGCTTTTTATCAAAGCTTGAATTTATAAAAAATAAAATCATTTTTTTAAAAAAATCAGGCTGGCTCATAAAAAATTCTGCAAAAGGAAAAAGTTGCTTAATGATATTAAAAAAAGTGATATCTATGGATAATTTTGCAAGTTCATTATCAAGCATAATTTCTTGAATACTTTTATCTAAATCTTTTTTCAAAGGAAGAGTTTTATCTGTTTGTGTATTTTCTTTAAATTCAATTTCCTCATCAAAGCTTTCATTTAAGGTTTTTAAAAAATTCACATAAGTTTGATCATCTTCTTCAAAATCATTTTCAAACATAGCTTTAGCTAATTCATCTAAATAAATAACTTCATCTTCTTTTTTATTTTTATTTAATTCTTTAGATAAAAAGATGTAAATTTTTTTATCATTATCATAAAAATAAATATCATCAGGGATAAATGAAATATACTCATTAAAATAATTTGGTATTTTAATCTTTTGATAATTAAGTGAAATTTCTTTATCACCATAATCTAAATTTGGAATTACAATATTTTTAACACCAAGAGAATATTCTTGTGTAGAAGCTAAGTCTTTTTGTAAAACATACAAAGTCAAAGTCAATAAAACAACCGTTAAAGGTGAGTATTTCTTAAAATCTACATTTTCATATGTTTTGGATATTGATGGATCTAACTCAAGAAAAAATTGCATTTGATCATAATCAGAATTGATATTATCTAAATAATTATTAAAAAGCCCGATATATTCTTTTACTTTTTCTTTTTCTTTTTCGCTAATTTCTTCCAGTTCTTTGGGTAATTTAAAAAAGCTATCAATATAAGCAAAATCTTGCTCAACTGATTGTTTTGTACTCTCTAATAAATCAAACAATAACCGAGAATATGGTTGATTATAAAAATTAAAATACCTTTTATATTTTTGATAAATCTGTCCATCAAGTTTCACAAAAGGACAAAGCTGCAATACAAAATCATCTCCCTTTTTAACATCTCTTTCTATAAAATAAGAACCATAATCTCTTTTACTAGGAAATTGTTCTTTTAACCCAAGTTTTTCATTTTTTGTAAGAGCTTTTGGGCGATTTTTTATTATTGCTCCTAATTTTTTTTGATACAAATCTTCACAAAGTGCTGCATTGTTAAGCTGTGGTGGATTGGTAATAAACAAATAATTTTTACCCATTTTTGTTGTATTGATTTGATCAGTATTTTTTTTATCTAGTATCATTTCTACTAGTATGGAAGAATTTAAATCAGGATATTCTGCATAAAAGAAATGATTAAGTTCAGAGATATTTGAATTGATTGCTTTTTTTAATGTTGTATCAAAATTTTTTAAACTAGAATTAATCAAAAGCGTATTATCTAACTTTTCATTTTCAATTTTTGGATTATTTTCTAAAAAATGATCAAAAATACCTTGAAATTCTTCATCTAAAATAACTTTATAAAAACTATTTTTATAAAGACTAATAGAAGGTGCATTAGAATAAGATGAAAAATCTAATAATACTTTATCATCTATAATCAATACATCAGATAAAATTTCTTCATTACACAAAGCGATAATAGGATAAAGCTTACTAGTAATAAGCTCTAAAAGTGGATAAGCAAAATCATAATAATATTTTTGTTCCTTATACTCTTGATAGTCAGAAGAAGAATTATAAACTTCAAATAATGTATTTACAACAAAAACATAAGGATTTTTTTTAACTAAAGAGATAGGTTTTTTAAGATTGGTTACAGAATCTAATATATTGATAAAAAATTTTGCTATAGCTCTAATAATTTGCTTATATTCATCATCATTAGATTGAGTGATATTTTTTAAAAGTGTATTAAAAAGTGTATCTAGGGTAAGTTGTATCTTTGGTTTAATCTCTTGCTCAAAATAATCAGATTCTTTGATATTTTTTAATAATGCATTTAATTCTTTTTGAATTCCTTTTAAAAAATTTTCAATATTTTTTTCATTGCTCTCATCAATAATTTTATTGAGTGTTTTATTTTTGTTTTGATTGATTACATCATTTAAAAAATTTAAATTATTAAAGATAATTTTTTTAATACTAGATAAATTTTTATCAGAGCTAAATTTTTGTTCTTTTGTGATTTCATCTTTATTAGCTTGATTTAAATGTATGATTTTAAAAGTTTTTTTCTTGTTACTTTTAAATTTATATTCAATAGTATGTAGTGTCTTATACAAAGAATTCTTAGCTTCTTTATATCCATCAAAATCACCACATATAAAAATAATTTTATTAGCATTTTCGGTAAGATTTTTTAACTCAATTTCCAAATTATGATTTGATGTAATTAAGGTGAAATCTTTTATTTTCATATTTTAATCCCATTCACTACTACAAATTTACAAACATAAAGCTCTTGTTTTCTATCTTCATCTTCTAAGATCTCATCTAGTCCATTTGCGATTTGAAATTTTAAATTTTGCATTTTTGCAGGAGCTAAAAAACTAAAATGATATTCGTTTAATTCTTTATTATCTTCTAGGGAATTTTTGATGATTTTATCATACTCATGTAGCTGTGTAAAATACCCTGCTCCTAAATCTTTATATTCAAATTCTTTATAAGCACTTTTATAAACTTTAGCAATATTTTTTGGGATAATAAAATAAAGTTTGATTAAATTAGTATCAAAACTAAAATTTAATTCTTTAAATTCATAATCTTTACTAAAGTCTTGTTTGAATTGATTAAGAATATTAACATCTTCTATATCTTTTAAATCTTTTTGATCTATATTTAATTCACTTAAAGCTTTATTTTGTTCTTTTTTTTCATTATTGATTAAAAGGTTATAGATAGGTAGGTTATCTTTTTGAAATCTATCACTTTTATAATGAAGTCTTATTATAGGCTCTTTTAGCTTTGTTTGATTTTTGCTTTGTTTTGCTAAACCATCCTTAGGATTAAAACTATGATCAAATTTAAACTTAGTAGGTACAAAGCTTACTTTTAAAGGAAAGCCTTTATCTGTGACACAAGCTGAGATGAGTTCTTGTAAGATTACATATTCATTATTAACTTTCTTTTGAGATAAAGAGCCTTTAACATCTACTACCTTGGTGCAAGGATAACTTACTTTTCCTATAGTATTAGGACAACCACTTATGCTAGAATTAAGCAAATCACTTTCTAGCATAATAGGCACACCACTATCTTTAAAAGTTTTTCCTTTGTTTGATTGAAGTATGACTTTACCTCCATGGATACATTCTAGGTTTTGATTTTCTAAAAGGGCATGAAGTTTAGCTATAGCTTGTTTTTTATTTATTTGTATGGTTTTTTGTTCTTTTAGAGTGTTTGAAATTAAGTCTTTATACTCTAAACTTTGCTTGCTTAAACATTCTAATTTGATATTTAAAGAATTTTCTATAATAGAATAATTAAGCAAGCAAAGTTCATCATTTTTATAAAAGATGCTAAGTTTTCCTTTGCCACTATCTTCATCTTTAGGAGAAAAATAATAACTAGGTGTATCTTGTTTTATGGCATTATCTTGATCTAATTCTCCAAAGTAAAAAGGATTGTTAGGAAGTTCACTTGAGCCTGTAAGGAGGGTGGAGTTTAAAAAGATATAAGCTTGGTAGTTTTGGAGTTCTTCAACTGCAACACCTACTTTAGTAGCTACTCTTTTATAAATCTCATCACAATCAATCAAATCCCTACAATTAGAAAAAATAAAAACTTCTTCTTTTGGTAAATTAACAAATATAGTCGAACTTGAAGAATTAAATTTTACTTTTGTTTTAATGGGTTGGTTTTTATTAAGATAATAGCTTGTGCAATTATTTTCATAAATCAAATTAATCATTTGCTTTTTTCTAGCTTGAAAAAAATCCAAATCATTTTCCAAGCTAAGACATTTAAAGCACTCAGAGTTATAATTTAAGATTTTCCCTATATTATCTTCTGTAAGTATTTTTTGATTATTTTTATCTTTAACAATAAAAGGCAACCACTTATAAACTGCTTCAGCATGATCTAAATCTTGCTTGAAGTCCTTATTAGATAATTTTTCTAATATAGGTTTATCCAGTATTTTTATATAAAATTGCATAGCTTCCAAAACCAAAAAAGAATCAGGAATAACAAATTTATTTACATTTTTATATTCACCTACATAAAACAACTCTTGTATATCTTTATAGATAAGATTAAATTCTTTCTTGTTATATACGCTATTTTTACACAAGTTATCAAAAATTTTATCCAATACTACGCTAATATAATTTTGATTTTCATCTTGGATATTTATTTGATCTCCTGGTAAAAGCTTATTTTTCTCACTTAAGTCGATTAAATTTTGTGCATAAGAATTTAGATAATCCATAGCACAAGCAATATCCTTTTTAAATTCTTTGATATTTTCATTATTTTTTATCAAATGCTCATAAAAATAACTCGCCCAAACTATATTATACATAAAATGGCTAGTTAGTAAATAATTTTTTTCAAGCTCTCCTATATGAATTAAATGCAACTTGTCTGTATTTTTATAATCAAACTTATCTTTAATATCTAAGCCATATTTATAACCCAAATCAGCTATCACAGATCTTGATGACTCTAATGCTTGTCTATATTCTCGTGAAAAATCTTCTTTATCAGGGATAGGTTTAGCTATAGTTTCTATATGATGTATTTCTATACTTGTTTTGCCTTTACTTGCTTGTTTTATATTTAAAGCACATTCATCAAGTCTTTTTTGATCTATTTGTCCTTGTGAATTTTTACATTCTTCGATCAAACCATCGGTTCCATTTTCCACATTTAAAACTTTAGAGCAATTATCTAAAGTTTTTCTAGTCATACCAAAACCAAAAAGTTTTTTAATACCTTTAATGAGTAATTTAAAAACAACTCTAATAACTCTAATAAAAATATTTACAAGACTTACTACAGCACCTTCTATACCAGCTCCATTATAAGTATAAAGTTTTTGAATATATTTTTTTTGCCCAAAGATACAAAAACATTGAGCCAAATGTCCTCCTAAAGAATGCCCCACAACATCTATTTTAAAATTATCACTCCCATGCTTTTCTCTAATGATTTTTAAAACTTCATCACTATAATTCATCAAAGACACCACTTGTGGAATTCCAAGCCTCAAAGCAATAAAACCATCTGTAAAAAATGCATCTTTTAATAGCTGTGTTCCACCTGTTTCAGTGCCACGAAAAGCCAAGATATAAGTATTATCATTTTTACTTGTATCTTTAAAAACAGTATGAGAATAACCACTAATGCTAGTATTTTTCACATGATCTATAACTTCATAACGAGATACAAAGTTTTTAGTGCGTGGGCTAAGATGATGTCTGAAATTATCAGGATATTCTTTTTGTTCTTTAAAATTTAAAGCCAGTAGGTTTTTTTGATCTTTTGCTTCTTTGTCTTCTTGATTTCTATAAATAAAGCTTTGCGCTTTATTTCCAATAACTTGATCCTCATCTAAAGTTTCATTGTCTTTTCTAGGTTTTTTAAAGACAAGATCAGCAGAAAATCTAGCTTCTATAATGGTAGCATAAGCTGTAGGATCTCCTATTTCACGTTTATTTTTTAAAATTAAACTTTTTGAAGATTCATTTTGAATATGTTTATCTTCTATCTCATACCCTAACTTTATGCCATCTGCATAAAGCCACAAAGGAGGAGTAAAAGCACTATCAAAAAAACCTTTTTCATCATTCTCATCGATTAAATCAAGCATAGCATAGCTAGCATCTGCTATATCAGCATAGTCTTTGATTTGAGAGATAAGTTCTTTAGGGTTCATCAGTAACTTTGTCCTGTATATTTTTCATCACTTTTTATAAATTTACCATTAGTAAAATAATGAAAAGATCCTCCTCCTGCACTTTTACGACTAATGCTAGAAAAGCTAAATCCTCTTCCTTCATCTCCAAATAATCCATAACTTTTTACTTTATAATCTATCATAGTAGCAAAAACAATAGGATATTTTTTACCCTCACACACATAATAAGTTGTCATACCTAAATAAGGTCTTAATTTTTTATAGTTTTCTTCACCCATATATGCTTTAAATTGATCTTCATAGTATGCAAATTCGGGTTTATCTTTGAAACCAAAATTAGCTTTACCTTTATATCTATAATCACTACGATAATATTTACAACCATTAGAAAGGACTTGAGGGAATTTTTTCTTCAAATAAGAAAAATTCACAAAATGAGTTTCATTTCCTACTTTGATTTCACTCCCTAAATACTTGCTACGAAATTCTTCTCTTTTTTTCTCTAATTCCAATATCTCTTCTCTTATTTTTTTATCAAAGATATAAATTCCACCATAATTACTTGCAAGAGTTTCTAATTCACTTGCTTTATTTTCTTTAAAAGCACATGCACCTAAAGATACTAAAGAAAACAAGCTTAGAATTATCATTGTGATTTTCATTTAATACTCCTTTTTAAAATTAATTTTGGAAAATTATCTTACTTTACTTTGAAAAAAAATTATTTTTCTTTGTATTTATTTAAAGACAGTAAAGTCAAATTTTCAAATATATTTTGATCATTTTTGATGATATTTTGCAAGGCGTTTTGCAAATAAGTCATAAAAATATCTTCTTCCATCTCTTTAAATACAGGCGAATACAATTCTTTAGTAATTAATTTTAACACAACAAGATTAATTAGTTTTATATCTTTAATAAGCGGAATTTTTGAAATAACTGTTTGAAAATCATCTATATTTAATTTTTGAAAATTATCATTTAGTATTGTTTTTTTACGATTTTGTGATAATTCATTTTGCAATTTATCTAAAATTTTTTCTATATTTTCATAAGTAAAATCTAAATTAACAGAAGAATTAGATTCTATAATAACTTCAGAATTTTTAATATTATTATCCTCTATAAAACTATAATCTATTTTTGTTTCAATAAGTTCTTTAATGTTTTCTTTTGCCTTAAAATCTAAACCATCTATTTTTCCTCTAGGTTTTAGCTCTATTTCATCCATCTGTGTGTGTTTTTCTATTTCTTTTATTTCTTTTGCTTGCTTTAAAGTTTCTTGTTTAATCTCTTTTGAATCAACAAAACGCAACTCAATAAGACCTAACTTTAGAACATCGCCTTTGTTGATAATAATTTCATAACCATCTTCCAATCTAGAAAAAGAATTATTATAAAAAATATCACTGCCTTCTATAGGCGTCATAGTAAAAAAACCTTCTTCAAAAGTAATCTTCATATGTTTTTCTTTAACAGAATTATTTTTATCTTGTATCCAAAATAAACATTCTGGACTTGATCCAACAAGTCCACCAGTTTCATCAAATACACAAGCTACTGTTTTTGTAATATTTTCGTCAATATTTTCAATTATTAATCCTATGGTTTCTTTATCTATCATTTTGAGCCTTTGTTATATTTTCTACTATTTTAAAATCGCTTAATATTTTAATTATATTATTAACATCTGAGTTATTGTTGTTAAGCTTGAAATCAAAATACATTTTTTTATTGTCATTAAATAAAACACTATAAGATGAATTTAAATTTTTACTTTCCTGTAATAATTTATACCAAGCCCATTCTCCTTTATATGATTTTGTGTAATTTATATTAGCATCTAAATAAGAATACGCAGTGAAATCAAAACTAGTTCCATTGTTAAATTCATCAGTTATAACATCTAATTTTGTATGCAATGTGTGATCATATATAATAGAAGTATCATTATACTGAACCTTTACAAAAGAAAAATCGGCACTTAAGTCAAGACTTTGTAAAGTAAAACGCACTCTCATTACATCATTTGCATTTAGCATTAACCCTGATAAATTACCAGCCTTAGTAATAAAATCCAAAAATTCTTTGGAAAAAGTTAATCTTGAGCTAAATTTAGAATTAATAGAGTAAACATTTTTTCTTTTAATTAGAACATTTGTCAAATATTTCTCATAAAACTTATTTAAAATTCCATTTTTACCAAAGAAATTTTTAAAAGAATCTATACTCAAATCTTGCGAACTTAATAAATTAAAAGGATAAAAAGGAGCTATATCATTAACAAATGGTGTATAAACTTCATTTAACCAAACAGTATTAAACAAAGAAACTCCATGGTTTTCTATAATATTCCAAGCATACAAAGAAAGAGTTGCATAATATTTTTCCAATTCACTTGGTAAATTTTTAATATTTTGTTCAAGAGAACTAAATGGGTCGCTAGAATCTTTACTATCGCTTAAAGCGTATTTTATTTTTTCCTCAATAGTTTGCGAGTTATTTGTTGTAAAGTCAGTTATTTTTTTATGAATATTAGACAAATCTGTATTTATTAATTCCATGGTTTTTTGATGACTTCCAACATCTAAACCTACAGCAGTAGCACCCGTATTTAAAATAGAATTTTGTTCTATAATTTTATGATAAGCATCAAACGAACTAGTAATCCCCATAAAACTTGTCTTTATTTCAGCAGCATTAACACCGAGATTATATGCTTGAGTTAGTAAGGTAGCATCGTTAAGATTGGTATTTACACTAACAATTTTTATAAAATTCATTAAAGGATTTTCTTTTTTAGATAGTATATTAAGTTCATTTAGCATAGAACTTTTGGAAATAAACTTTTTTGGTGCAAGTGAATTTAAAATTTCTTGCCATTTATTTTGATATTGCGTTAAATAAATTTTAATAATTCCCATTGCCATATTGCTTCTATTTTCAGAATTTGACAAATCATTTAAAATCCACGAATCAATCTCAATGGCTTTATCTATTTTTACATTTAACGTTTGCAAAAAGTCAGCCATACCTTTTTTTGTGTAAATTTCTTCAATACTATCAATTTTAATAGACTCTGAGAAAACATTGTTAGCAGCAAATCCTAATTCATTTTTAAAATTATATACTTTATTATTTTTATCTAGAATGATAAAGTTAAATAAAGTATATATTCTTTGAATTTTTGCTACATTATATAGTTTTTCAATAGATAATTTAACCGAAATGTCATCTTGCTGAGAAGTGCTTAAATCAATCTTTTGAAGTTCATCGATACCAGATAGAAAATTTTCTTTAGAAATTTTATATTTTTCTAAAAAATTCCAATTTTCATTAATCCATATTTTTAATAAATCTTTATCAAGATATTTTTGCTCAAACAATGATTTATATACATATAAAGTTTTAATTAAGTTATCATAATTATCATCAGTTTGTAATATTATTTCCATTTCTTTTAATAGGGTATTTTTCAACACATCTTCACTAATTTTATAATATAAATTTTGTGCTTTTTTAAAGCCTTTATATGTTATGTTTAAGCTAAAATATTCAAACAAACTTGCCTTTTCGATTAATTGTGGATATACACTTAGTATATTTCTTAAATCAACTAATAATTTTGCTTTCTCTTCTATACTCATCATGGGGTAATCTTGCATATTTTTCAACAAAAATGAAAGATCTGTATAAACACTTTGAGATATTTTCTTTTCTTGCTCACTTTTAAGAATAAAATAAGATGAAATAAAATAAGTCATACAACTCAAAAATATAGTTAGACCCACAAGCGATATCTTTTTGTAAAAACTTTTAATTCTACTTAGCGATGAATCTTTAAAGACAATATCTTCAAGCAAAGACTGAACAAAATAACTTTGCTTACTAAAAGACTGTTTTACTTGAGCTAATGGTTTTTTTATATTATACTTTTCACAAATTGTATCAAGCATAAAATTTCTTGGCACATTTTCTTGATAAGCACTTACATAATATACCCCTCTTAAAACTGAACTATTTTTTAAAATATTTTCATTTTGGAATTGCACGATAAAGTCTTTGCTCAATACAAATAAATTATCCAACTGCTTTAAAAATAAATAAATTTTATTTTTTTCCTCTATAGTGTATATAGAAGAATTTTTATCAACAAAACGTAAAAACAAAGATTTGCTTATCTCTTCAAAAGACTTTTGAATATCTTCTTCTTTAAAATGTTCTGTAAAACTTATACCAAAAGCTTTTTTTTGAATTTTTTCATTAAAAATATCAAAAAATTCTCTCATACCTTCTATCAAATCTAATTTTGAAAAAACAACATAAATAGGTAATTGTACACCTAAAATTTTTTCACACTCATGCACCCTTTTTGTTAAGTAACGAATTAAATTATTAGAATATTCTTTTGTGTTTTCCAAAAACAATCGAGTATCAATTATTAAAATAATGCCATTTAATTTACTATGAAAATAATTCTTATTTAAAAATTTTAAAAAATTTTGCCAAATGCTCTTTTTAATTAAAAAGTCTCTATTTTTCTCTATATCATCTTCGGGTAACTCATCGCTACTATTAGGATGAAAAAAATCTTCTTGAGAAAAATAATTTCCCTCAGTATCAAGCAAAGCGCCTTTCTTGGAAACATATAAGCTAAAATTATTGGTGGACTTATGCATCTTTTTATATGATTCTAAACTATCACTTAAAGGATATTCTATATCAGAATAATTTATAAAAGTACTTTTACCAGCACCTTCATTTCCCACAATAACAACAAGAGGCAAATTTTTAGTGTTGATATCTTTTTTCCATGTTTGTTTGGCATCTTTTAATGCGATAAAGAAATTTCTTTTTGCTTTGTATAAAAATTCATTAGATTCTTTTTTAATTTCTTTAAGTCTTATTCTTTTGTCATCCTTAAAAGATTTTATAAAATTACTTAAAGGCTTTAAAAGGAAAAACAAAAAAATACAACACCAAAATATAAAAATTATCCCAAATCTTAAATAAGAATTACTAAAAACATAAATTTCATTAAACGCAAATAAAGAACCATAAGCCCAAAAAAATAAACTTAAGACAACTAAAATAATAAGTATTAATGTGATTACGAAAATCCTAGATTTTAAAATTTGCATTATTTTTTGAAACATAATTTTTCCTAATATAAATTCAAATAATTTTTATTTCTATTTATTAATTTTATATTATTTTTACTTATTTTGTATTAAAATATTAAAAGCTTTTAATATAAATATAAAGTTAAAATTATAATCATAAGGAAAAACATGGCACAACCAGCATATATCAAAATCGAAGGTTCAACACAAGGACTTATTTCAAGTGGTGCTTCTACAGAAGCAAGTATAGGAAATCGCTATCAAGCAGGACACGAAGACGAGATTATGGCTCAAGAAATTTCTCATATTGTAACAGTTCCAGTTGATCAACAAAGTGGACAACCATCAGGACAAAGAGTTCATAAGCCTTTTACTTTCACTTGCTCTCTAAACAAAGCAGTTCCTCTACTTTACAATGCACTTACAAAAGGTGAAAGACTTCCGAGTGTTGAAGTTCATTGGTTTAGAACATCAACAAGTGGTGGACAAGAACATTTTTTTACAACTAAATTAGAAGATGCTATCATTACAGATATTACCTTAGTAATGCCAAATGCTCAAGAAGCAAACAATCATGACAAAACAGAGCTTTTTAAGGTATCCTTAAATTACAGAAAAGTTATTTGGGAGCATACAGCGGCTGGAACAAGCGGAAGTGATGATTGGAGAGAAGCAAATTCGTAACACAATAAGCTCATTGCTAAACAATGAGCTTTATATGCTATTTAATATCCTTATCACTTTCATTAAAAATAATCCCAATAAATCCCAATACCAACAAAGGTTTTTTTAATGAATACAAACAACTCTTATCTTAATTTAAAAATTAACAAACTTGATTTTAAAATCACAAAAGCCATTATAAAAGAAAGCTTGGATCAGATCTTCTTATGTGAATGTGAAGGTTTTTATGAAAATATCAATAATGATATTTTTAGTGATGATAATATTGAATTTAATCCTAATATGCTTATTGATAAAGAAGCTTCACTTATAATTAAAAATCCTTATGAAAACAAAAAGATAGACTTTTCAACTAATATTGATATGATTTATCGGGGAATAATATCTTATGTTGACTATTTAGGTGTTAATCAAGGTAGTGCTAGCAATATTGTAAAAGAAAATTTTAAACAATTAAACCATAAACATTTTTTTAAGTTTAACTTGCATTCTCCTTTAATAAGACTTGATTTTAATAAAGCAAATCGTATTTATACTCATACAAACATAATAGAAGTAATTAAACAAACCTTAGCCTATTATAACACCAAGCTAAATAAAAACATTGATTTTTCTAATATTCATCATATATATGAAACTAAAGAATTGATTTCTCAATACAATGAAAGTGATTTAGAATTTATCACAAGATTAGCACACAATCATGGTATTTATTTTTATGAAGATAAAGATAATATTTATTTTTATGATTTTTATACTCATAAAGGCAAAATAAAAGATATAGTTTTTAATCCTAATATCAACAACCATCTTAATGAAACTTGTATTTACGCACTAAATAAAGAAAAACAAATACAAACTAATGCTTTTACTCATTCTAGTAATAATTCCAAACAACCTTTAAGTTTATATTCCTTAAGCACTAAAGCACAAAATGCCAATACACATTATAATGAGCATTCTTATGAAAGTGAATATTCCTTTACACAAAATATTAATTTAAAACAATCCCCTACCCTAAAAGAAAAAAGAAATACTATGCTTAATAATATACTAAAAGCAAAAAGCAATATTTATCATCTTAGTTTAAATGAAAGTATTAAAATTAATATTCAAGAAGAAACCACCAAAGAATATACCATTATAGCAAAAGAACAAATTTTAATTGATGATGCTATTTTAGCTAATACTATCAATACCAATGATAATTTAAATATTAAAGACTTAAATCTAAGCAAATCTTATACAAATAATTTAACCCTTACCCCATCTTTTTTAACCTTTACACCTAGTTTTAAATCTAAACCAAAACCTCCAATTAATACCATGGGTATAGTTATAGGAGAAGATTCTAATATAGAAAATCAAAGAAATACCATATATACAGATGAATATGGAAGAGTAAAAGTAAGGATTAATCTTTATGCTAATCAAGAAGAATTAGATAATAAAACAAACATGTATCACCATAGTCCATTCTTAAGAGTAGCTAGCCCTATAGCAAGCAATCATTCAGGTTTTTACCATACACCTAGAATTGGAGATGAAGTTATTATTTCATTTTTAGATGATGATATAGATAAACCTTTTATTAGTGGGAGTTTGTATAATGGGGTAAATGATCCTCTTGTATCGTTGCCACACCATGATCACAAAACTTCCATTAGCTCTAAAACTATAGGAGTATATGAACAAGGATACAATGAACTAACTTTATCCAACTTAAAAGATAAAGAACAAATCTATCTAAAAGCAGAAAGAGACTATGATGAATTGGTTCAGCACAACTTTACTCAAAGAATTTTAAATGATAAAGATTCTATGGTGGATGGGATTTATAATGAAAGAATTAAAAAAGTTCATACGCAAACCATAGATTTAGCTAAAAATGTCAATGTTGGTGCTGAGTATCTAATAAATGTAGGTTTATCTAAAGACACCATAGTTGGATTATCTAACACTTTAAATGTAGGAGTAGACAACAAGTTAAGAGTAGCTAAAAATTCAAGTGAATATATAGGAGAAAATAAAGACACTGAAATATGCGCAAACAAAAATACCATTATACATAAAGATGAAACTAGAAATGTTAAAGGAAACAAAAAAGAAATTATAGAAGGTTATTACAATATAAATACAAGCAATAAAATACAAGTCTTGAGCGAAAAAGAGATAGATTGTAAAAGTAAAGACAATATTCTTTTTACAAGCAATGAATCCATGGGATTTGAAAGCGATAAAAATACAAGTATGGTGGCTAATAATATCACTACCTATGCAAAAACAACTCATTATCTAAAGGCTGATAGTGAGGCAACTATACAAGTAGGAGAAACATTGATTAATGCTAAACCAGATTGTGTTATCATTAAAGCAGGTGGAGTAGAAGTAGTGATAGATTCTAAGGGTCTTGTTGTTAAAGGTGGAGAAATTAAAGCGGAGTAAATATATAGTATTTTTTTTGAAAATAAATACTATATTTTAAAATTTTAGAATGCCAAATATTAGTAATACAATAAATAGTATAAAAAATATCATTATGATTTTTATAGAAAATTTTATAAACTATTTTTAAAATACC
>NZ_JANQCX010000019.1:0-18386 GCF_024723575.1 Campylobacter sp. 2352 PW | reverse complement strand
AAAATAAAGTAAAACAATACTTGCAATACTTGTAAAAATAACAATAATAGTTTGAATGTAAGCTATTTTTAGTGCAGGGGTTTCTATTACTTCTACATCTTCACCAGCACAAGTTGTATAACCATCAATTTTTACACAAATACCAAATCTATCGCCACCATTTTGAGTGGTATAATTAAAAATATTATAATCTCCAGCATTTTCATAAGCTTTAGCTACTGTAACTATATCTGGATTTTGCTCTCCACCAACTAATGATTTATCAGTTGATGCAAATACAGTATAAGCATGATCAAATACAAAAGTTCTTCCTGGTAATTCGTTAAATTTTTCTTGTAAGTCTTTAACTAAAACATCAATTGCTAATACCCCTATAAATTTACCATCTTTAATTAAAGGCATAGCATAGGTAAAACATGGCAATCCTGTTGTTGCATCAATATAAGCTGCTGTGATATATAAACCATTTTTCTTTCTAGCTTCTATATAAAATTCTCTTGTGGTGGCATCATAATTGTCAGCTTTTCCATAAATTCCATAGTCTAAGCCTTTACTATCGCTATCTGGATCGCTTACTATTAATTCTCCATTTGATTGAGCTATATAGACAGCCAAATAGCTGTTTATATCTCTAACGGTTTTAAGTAAATCGCCTGTGTTTTCCATAAGCTTTTCTTGGGTATTAAGTTCGTTATATGGAAGTCTTAAAATAGCTTGAGAAAGTTGCTCTAAAGAATGAGTATGGAGACTTTTAAAATCTCTCATTGATTTTTCTGCAACTTTTACATAGTTAGTTTCAGCCTTAACCACCTCATGATTTAAAGCTTTTTTTGTAAAAATAAAGCTAATAATTCCAAGTACTATCAAACAGATGATAGCTATAACATTAGCAATTAATGAAATTTTTAATTTAATACTTTTCATTAAATAACCTCCTTTTTTTATTTGCAATGTTGAAATTTGGTTTTATTATAACATTAAAATCAAAAATGTACAAATATTATCTAAATGATAAATTTTTATATTAATGTTTTTAAGAGTTTAGAGCATGCCTGCGAGAGTATAGTATAAGTCTCATTAAAATCTCCGCTATACCAAGGATCAGGAACTTCATCGTATCCTAATTCTAAAGCATAAGAAGTGATTTTGTGAATTTTGTGTTTAAAATTTGGAAAATTTTTAACTACATCATTATAATTAGAATTATCCATAACGATAATAAGATCATTTTCTTCACACATTTTTAAGCTTAGCTTTTGACTGCAAAATGGCTTGGAGTTGATATTTTTACTATTTAACATGGCTTTGGTTTTATAGTGCATATCCTCTCCATCATGATAACCTGAAGTGCCTGCGCTAGAAACAATAAATTTATCGTTTAAATTTGCTTTTATTAAAAGATCTTTCATGATAAATTCAGCCATAGGGGAACGACAAATATTCCCTAAGCAAACAAAAATAATTTTAGTCATTTTTTCCTCAAAAATTGTGTAGTTTTTTCAAAATTATAGCAGTATTTCAAAATATTTTTTAAGATTAATTAAAACTAAGATATAATTTTTCATTAATGGGGAGCTTTTGCTGAGAGGAAGTTAGACTTCGACCCTTGAGAAGTTTGGTAATGCGAACTTTGAATTCTTGCAAAAACTTTCCTTTTTTATAAAAAAGGATAAAAATGATACAAGCAAAAACAAAAACTAAAATTCCTATCTTAACTATAGCAGGAAGTGATTGTAGCGGTGGGGCTGGCATACAAGCTGATTTAAAAACTTTTAGCGCTCATAATTTATTTGGTATGAGTGTAGTTTTAAGCGTTGTGGCTGAAAACACTGCAAGAGTGATTTCTTGTTTTGATATACCCACTAAGATAATAGATGAGCAAATGTTAGCAGTTTATGAAGACATAGAGCCAGCTGCTGTGAAAATTGGGATGCTAGGTTCAAAAGAAATTATAACTTGCGTAAAAGAAAATTTATTACGCTTTAAAGCCAAAAATGTAGTGATTGATCCTGTGATGTTTGCAAAAAATGGCTATGCTTTAATGCCTTTGGAAAATTGTCAGTTTTTTAAAGATGAAATTTTATCTTTAGCTGATGTACTTACGCCAAATATACCTGAGGCTGAATTTTTATGTGATTTTAAAATACTTAATGAAGAGGATATGAAAAAAGCTGCTATAAAGCTTTTCAAAGAAGGTGCAAAAAGTGTTTTGATTAAAGGTGGGCATAGTAAAAATAATACTAATGATGTTTTTTATGACGGAAAGGAATTTAGTATTTTTAAAGCAGAAAAAATCAACACAAAAAACACACATGGTACAGGTTGTACATTGAGTTCAGCTATAGCTAGTAATCTTGCCTTAGGTAAAGAAAAGCATGAAGCTATAAAGCTTGCTAAAGATTATGTATATGGGGCTATATTAAATTCCTTAGCACTTGGAAAAGGTTGTGGTCCAACAAATCATTTTTATCAATTTGATAAGGAATAAAAAATGATTAAAATAGTAAGAGAAAAAAATCCTTTGATTCATCATATTACTAATTATGTTACAGCTAATGATTGTGCGAATGTAACTATAGCAATGGGAGCAAGTGCTGCTATGGCTGATTTTTATGAAGAACAAACTGATTTTGCTAAAATAAGCTCAGCCTTAGTATTAAATACAGGCACTATTAATCAGCTTGTAGCAAATTCTATGCTAAAAGCAACCAAAGAATATGCTTTATTAAATAAACCTATAGTTTTTGATCCTGTTGCTTTGGGTGTGAGTAAGGCAAGAGATGGGATTAATTTTGAATTGCTTAATCTAAAAGGTATTAGTATTGTTAAAGCAAATGCGTCTGAAATGGCTAGTGTTATAGGTTTAGATGGTAAAGCAAGAGGGGTTGATAGTACTTTTGTAATTAATGATGAGTTTTTAGAAAAAGCTAGAGAATATTCTTATAAAACTAAGCGTGTTTTAGCTATAACTGGAAAAATTGATTATATTATAAATCAAGAGCGCATTGCAAAAGTTTATAATGGCTCTATCATGGCTACTAAAATAACTGGAGCAGGTTGTATGTGTGCTTCTTTGTGTGGGGTTTTTGCAGGAGCATTAGAAGATAAATTTCAGGCTAGTTTATATGCTTTATTGAGTTTTGGCATAGCTAGTGAAATCGCTCAAGATCTTTCTAGTGGAAGTGGTAGTTTTAGAGTGAATTTAATCGATGCTTTAAGTAATTTAAATGATGAAGAAATTAAAAAAAGAGCTAAATATGAAATCATTTAAAATTTATCTTGTTGCAAGCAAGGGTGAGAAAAGTGAAAGTGAGTTTTTAAATATTTTAGAAGCTTCTTTGAAAGCCAAGATTGATATTTTACAACTTAGAGAAAAAAATCTTAGCACTTTAGAATTTTATAATCTTGCTTTAAAAGTTAAAACTTTGTGTGAAACATATAATACGCCTTTTGTGATAAATGATAGAATCGATATAGCCATGGCTGTGAATGCAAATGGAGTGCATATAGGACAAAAGGATATGCCTTTAAAAAAAGCAAGAGAACTTTTAGGCGAAGATAAAATCATAGGACTTACGATCAATCATAAAAGCGAGCTTGCTAATACTCAAAGCGCTACTTATCTTGGAGTAGGGGCTGTTTTTGCTACGCCTAGTAAGCAAGATTGTGTTGTGCTTGGTATAGATGGATTAAAAGAAATTACTAGTTTAAGTTCTTTACCTATTGTAGCTATAGGTGGGATAGATGAAACTAATTTAAATTTGCTTAAAGACTGTAATATACAAGGTATAGCTGTGGTTAGAGCAATAATGCAAGCAAGTGATCCTTATATGGCAACTTTAAATTTAAGATCAAGTTTTGATAAAACTTTTATAGGAAAATAATGATTTATTTTATAGGGGATAAAGAATTTGATGGCGTTAAGACTATAAGATTAAATGAAATCAAATTTCTTGATTTTGAAGTGAATTTAAAAGAATTTGATTGCTTGATCATTAGCTCTAAGAATGCACTCAAAGCATTAATGTCAAGTAAAAGTAAAATTGATTTTGATATTAAACTTTATGCTGTGGGGCAAAAAAGTGCTGATTTTGCAAAAGAACTTGGTTTTAAAAATGTCAAATATCCCAGTAAAGCTTATGGCAAAAATTTAGCTAGCGAGTTTTTATCTGAGTTTAAAAATAAAAAATGTCTTTATTTAAGAGCTAAGAAAATTAGCTCAGGCCTTGATGAGGTTTTATTAAATGAAAATATCTCTTTAAAACAATTAATTGTTTATGAAAATGTAGCCATAGAGCCCAAAAAAGATGAGTTAAAAATACAACATCCTAGTGTTTTTATCTTTAGCGCTCCTTCAAGCATAGAGCAATTTTTGAAATTTTTTGCATTAAAAAACGAAGATAAAGTTGTAGTTATAGGTCAAAGTACAGCTTTAAAACTTCATAATTTTAAAAATTTGTATATATGCAAAGAGCAAGATCTAAACTCTTGTTTAAAATTAGCTAAGAGTTTAGATCTTTAAAAGTTTTATATAGTAAATAAGAAGCAATAAACACCATAAGAACCTCGCTTGCAAAAGAAGCAAGCCAAACTCCATTTAAGCTAAGATAATATGATAATACCTGTATAAAGATAAAAGGTAATACTAAACTTTGTATGATGGATATGGCTAAAGAAAGCATGGGTTTATCTAAAGCGGTAAAAAAAGATGCGCAAAGTTTTCCAAGCCAGCTTAATAAAAAAGAAAAAGAAAACAATACAAGTGCATTTTGTGCTAGATTTGCAAAACTAATATCATTATTTTTATTAAAGAGAGAAACTATAATTTCGTTGAAAAAAAATGCAAGTAAAAACACAGATATTCCAAATACGCCAGATGCTATAAACATTCTTTTAAAAATAGCTTGAATTCTTAATATGTTTTTATATCCATAGTTGTAACTTATAGCAGGTTGCATGGCTTCACACATTGATAAAATTAAACCAAAAGCAAAGGTGCTTAAATAAAGTATAATAGAAAATGCCGCTAGTGCTTGATTCCCAGCTATTTTTAATAATATAGCATTAGCTAGTATGGTAAAAATAGAACTTGATATGTTTGAAAAAAATTCAGAAGATCCGTTATAAATAATATTTTTAAGTATTTTTAAATGAATTATGGGTTTTTTGAATTTTAAAATTAAGTCTTTAAAAATAAAAGGTGTAAAGCCTAAAGTAGTTCCTAAAAACATACCTATACAAGTTGCTAAAGCAGCTGAGAATAAACCCCATTCAAAAATAACTATAAAAAGCCAATCCAAAATGATATTACTTAGAGCTACTGTGATATTAACCACCATGCTATAAAATGTTTTACCGCATATTCTTAAATAACTATCCATAGCAAAAGCTAACATGGTAAAAGGTGCAAAAAGAGCAAAAATTTGCATATATTCAGTGGATAAATTTTGTATGTTTTCATCAGCACCCATAAAAGCACTTAAAGGTTTTGCTAAGAAAAATCCTAATATTCCCATTAAGCAAGAAATTGCAAAAATAAGAACTATACAAAAAGAAAAAATAGCTCTTGCTTTTTCGATTTTTCCTTTACCTAGATTAATTGCTATTTGCACTGATGAACCTATGGCTATCATATCAGCCAAAGCAAAACTTATCATAATAAAGGGCATTACTAAATTCATGGCAGCTAATGAGTCTGTACCAAGGTATTTACCAACAAAAATTCCATCAATAATAATATAAAGATATATAAATGCAACACTTGCCATGTTAGGCAGGGCACATTTGCAAAACAATATAGTAGCATTTGTATTAGTGTAAAAATTGTGTAATGGCATAGTTTTCCTTATTAGCGTTTATTTTTGCGTTCTGTTTGATAATTTACGAATAAAATAAAGCTAATAGAGAGATTCTATGCCTTCTATGATATCTTTAAAATACGGATCAACAATGATTATAAAAAAATCTCTAAAAAGCATTTATATCACCTAAATTTTAAAAATACAATAAATAAAAGAAATTATATTATAGTAGTGGTTATAAATTTCTTAATATAAAATTTAATAATTTTTATCCGATTTTTATAAACCCACAAAAAAGGAGCAAGGATGCAAATAAATTCGTATTCACGTGTGGCAGTGGAGTCACAGATTAGCAATAGGAAGGCTGATTCGAATACTAAGCTTGAAGATGCCAATACTAAAAGCGCTAATAGCACAAAAGATATTGATGAGGATAAGCTTAGTAAGCTTGCTAGTATAGGCGGAAAAGGCATAACAGAACTTTATGCTATGAGTTTTATGCAACAAGCATTTAGCATGAGTTCATCTAATGGTCTATCTCAAGCTGGGATTTTTCAAGGAGCTCAGTCTAAGGATTCTTTAACGGCTATTTTATCAAATGTAGATTTTAAAGCTATAGGATATGAAGGTAAAGATATACTTAGTTTAAATGCTGATGAGGCAAAAGAGCTTATTGGGGAAGATGGGTATTTTGGTGTAGCAAAAACATCTCAAAGATTGGCTGATTTTGTTATTAATGGAGCTGGTGATGATATGGAAAAACTTCAAAAAGGTTTAGAAGGTCTAAAAGCAGGATTTGCGCAAGCGGAAAAAATGTGGGGTGGCAAACTTCCTGATATCAGCTATGAAACAATTGATAAAGCTATTGAAAAAGTAACTCAAAAAATCAATGAATTGGGTGGAAATTCTTTAGATATCAATGCATAAATTTATATCCCTAGTTTTAAACTAGGGATTTAGTCTATTTTTAAAACGCTTAAAAATGCTTCTTGAGGTAAATGTACTTTACCGATAGCTTTCATTCTTTTTTTACCTTCTTTTTGTTTTTCAAGAAGCTTTCTTTTTCTAGTAATATCCCCGCCATAGCATTTTGCAGTTACATTTTTACCCATAGATTTTACATTTTCTCTTGCGATGATTTTATTTCCAATGCTTGCTTGGATAGCAACTTCAAAAAGCTGCCTTGGGACGATTTCTTTCATCGCTTTTACCAGCTCCCTGCCTTTGCTTAGTGCCTTTTCATTTGGCACTATGATGCTTAGTGCATCGACATTTTCACCAGCTACTTTAATATCAAGCTTTACAAGATCACCCACTCTAAATTCAATAGGTTCATAATCAAAACTAGCATAACCTTTAGTGAGTGATTTGAGTTTATCGTAAAAGTCCATAACGATTTCATTTAAAGGTATATCATACTCAAGTAAAACACGCTCAGGGGTGATATAATCCATCTTAACTTGCATACCACGTTTGCGATTTAAAAGAGTGATTAAATTTCCTAAATATTCGCTTGGGGTTATGATAGTTGCTTTTACATAAGGTTCTTTTATGTGATCGATTTTATTTACTGGAGGCAACTCACTTGGGTTTTGAATTTTTAAAACTTCTCCATCGGTTTGATAAATTTCATAAGTAACAGTTGGAGCAGTAGCAATCAAATCAAGGTTAAACTCACGCTCAAGTCTTTCTTTAATAACCTCCATATGTAAAAGACCTAAAAAACCAACTCTAAAACCAAACCCTAAAGCTAGCGATGTCTCAGGTTCGTAAGTGATAGAACTATCATTAAGTTTTAATTTGTCTAAAGCATCTCTTAAATCTTCAAATTTATCCGTTTCTATAGGGTATAATCCTGCAAAAACAAAAGCTTTGGCTTTTTCAAAACCACCAATGGCTTCTTTTGCCTTATTTTTGGTTAGTGTTATGGTATCGCCCACTTGAACATCAGCAACATTTTTAAGTCCAAGCACGATAACACCTACTTCACCTGATTCTAATTTTTTGGTTTTTATAGGACTTAATGGATGAGGGTAAAAAAGATCTTGCACAAGATGTTTTTTATCTGTACTCATAACTAAAACTTCATCATTTTTAGCTATATTTCCCTCATAAATTCTAACCAAAGCCAAAGCTCCAAGATAATTATCAAACCATGAATCATAGATTAAAGCTTTGGTAGGTGCTTCATCATCGGTTTTTGGCGCAGGAATTTTTGTGATGATGGTTTCTATGAGTTCTTTTATACCTACACCTGTTTTTGCGCTAACACAAATTGCATTAGAGCAATCAATGCCTATAATATGCTCTATTTCGTGCTTAACTTTTTCTATATCAGCTGAAGGAAGATCTATTTTATTTATCACTGGTATGATTTCAAGATCATTTTCTAAGGCTATATAAACATTGGCTATAGTTTGAGCTTCTACTCCTTGTGAAGCATCAACAACAAGCAAAGCTCCTTCACAACTTGCTAAAGAGCGACTTACTTCATAGGAAAAATCAACATGACCTGGAGTATCTATTAAATTTAATACATATTCTTCGTTATTAAGTTTATAATTTAAACGCACAGATTGAGCTTTTATAGTTATACCACGCTCTTTTTCTATATCCATAGTATCCATTACTTGGGCACTCATTTGTCTATCGCTAATTGCACCACATTCGCTAATAATTCTATCAGCTAGTGTACTTTTTCCATGATCGATATGAGCTATAATAGAGAAATTTCTAATATTTTTCATCAAAAAACCTTAAGATTGTCTCATTTTTCTTTTTGCTAAACCTATTTGCTCATAAGCATCTATTTCGTTTTTTAAAGTTTTATATCTTTTTTTTAATTCATTATTTAAAAACGAAATATTCTTAGGAGTGGCATTGGCATTTGCTGAAATAGCACTAATAAAATCAAGTTTTCTTTTAGTGGTACTATCTTTTGGATTAGATCCTAATTTTTGTGAATTTAAAAACTGCAAAATCAAAGCTTGAATTTCTTGAGAATTTTTTGCATCATTAGCTTTAGATATAAAATCTTCAATGTTAATTATTTTTGGAGTTTTAGTGATATTTGATTTATTGGTGTTTTTATCTTTGTGTGTAAAAAATAAAACTAAAAGAATTCCAAGTATAATAACAATAACTAAAGCAATAATCAAAAATACAAAAAGAGAATTATTCATTTAAAACTTTCCTATAATTTTTTTGCATAAGATTTTTTGAAATAACTTGCTATGCTTAATGCCACCATAAATAAAAAGCCCCAATACACATAATCAGGAATTTTTACTGAATCTCCTGCTGCGTAAGAGTGCATACCAGTTAAAAAGTAATTTACTCCAAAATAAGTCATAATAATCACCCAGTATGCAAACATAGAGCAAACTGCAAAAGTGTATTGATTTGCCCATTTTGGCACCATTCTAATGTGTAAAATAGCCGCATAAACTAAAATACTAATTAAAGCCCAAGTTTCCTTGGAATCCCAACTCCAATATCTTCCCCAGCTTTCATTTGCCCATATAGCACCTAAGAAATTTCCAACTGTAAGTAAGCAAAGTCCTAAGATCATAGCCATTTCGTTGATTCTTGTTGCTTCTGTAATATTTCTTAAAATATTTTCATTATGTTTACCATTGATTTTTAGCATGCATAGTAAAACAAGTACAAATATACCTAATAATGCACATAGTCCTAAAAATCCATAGCTAGCAGTAATAACTGAAACATGTATAGTTAGCCAGTATGATTGCAACACAGGAACTAAGTTAGTAATTTGTGGATCCATTTGGCTAAGATGAGCTACACCTAAAGTAACTCCTGCTAAAATAGAAGTTAAAGAAAGTGCAATAGGGCTTTTTCTGGAAAAGAAAATTCCAGATAATGATAAAGCCCAAGCTATATAAACCATACTCTCATAAGCATTGCTCCATGGTGCGCGACCTGCTATATACCAACGCAAAGCTAAACCTAAAGTATGGATGAAAAATGCCACGATATTAAATACATAAACACATTTAAAAATAAAATCAATGCGTATTTTTGGCAGTAGCATCTTAACAAAAACTATAATTAAAAGCAAAAATCCAGCACAAAGATAAAGAGGGGTAAGATTTACAAAAATTTGACTTTTATTGAAAAAGATTTCTGTGCTAATTTTTTTAGCACTAGGCATAACTTCATGGCCGTATTTTTCTTGGTAATTTTTGATAGCATTTAAGTTTTTAGTTGCTTCATCCCAGTTATTATGTACAATGGAATTACTAACTGCATTAAAATAGTTTTCTAAAATACTTTTAACTTCTGCACCTTCTTCACCTTTTAATCCTATATAAGCTTCACGTGGTGCTACCCATTGATTATTTGTGCTATTTTGTAAAGGAATAAATCTAAAAATATCACCTGAGAAAATTAAATTTACAATATTAACCCTTTCATCAAGCTTGATGATTTCTTTATCAAAAACACTTCTGCGGTTTGGATTTTTTCTATTAGCATTTTCTACATATTTTTGTAGTTTATATGAATCTGTAGTGAAAAAATCTTTAAAACTAGTATAGGCTCTAGGCTCAATTTCTAAAATTTTAGAAATTTCTTCATTAACCAAACGACTTCTTGGCATCAAAATAATATCTTTATTATACCATGCACTACCATCAAAAATCATTGATATGATTGTTGCTTCAGCACTTTGTCCTTGGAAGGTCGTTGTTTTATGTATTTTTTCTAAAACTTCCATGGCTAAAGTATTAAAAGGAACCATTCTACCATCAGGCTTTTGCACTATCAAAGAAGCAAGTTCTTTAGCATGTGTTTCATCTACCTTGATGGGTTCATTTGCATAAGTATTTTGGCTTGCAAAAAAAACTAATATAAATGCCAATATCGCGCTTGTTCTTTTCAAGGTGTCTTGATTGATTAATTTAGCTAAAGTCCTAAATCTTGAATGAGGATTTAAAATATTTAAAAACATTCCTAATGTGAGTAAAAAATATCCAATATATGTAGGAATTTTACCCGGATCTTTATTCACTGAAAGTATGGTACCAAGCTCATCTTGATCATAAGAACTTTGGTAAAATCTATAGCCTTGATAATCTAAAACATTATTCATGAAAATTTTATATTCTAGTTTCTTATCAGCATTGTCAATTTCTACATAACTTGCATAAGACATAGGCGACATCGAGCCAGGATAGCGTTCTAATTCAAAGTCTTTTAGGTACATTTCAAATGGCATTTCTATTCCTTTAGGACCCCATCTTAAAAAGAAAGGTTGACCTGCTACATCAATACGGATAGGCGAGTTGTATTCTACTAGGAAAACTTCTTTGGATTCTCCTTTATAGCTTAATTTTAATTTTAAAGCATTAATAGCATTATCTGAAAGTTGAGTTGGCATATATTTAGTGCTTTGTGCAAAATCTTTGAAATTATTTAATAAAGAATTATTCCAGTATTTTGCCTCACCAAATAAAGAAATCAAAGCATTGCGTCCTAGCTCTATCCAACTATTTTTAAACCAAGTAAAAAAGCTTTCATCTTGAGCTTGATTGATACCTTCTAAAGTTTTTTTGCCATGCAAGGAAGCAAATTTAACCACTAAATTAATATCATTAAAAGAATATAATCTTAAATCTTTAGCTTGTGCTTTTTGATTTGCTTTTAAAATATTTTCTTTGCCATCACTCATTGACATGTATTTTAAATCAAAATCAGCACTAAGTTTTAAATCTTTATCGATTTTTATATAAGGACTTGGAACAGAGTCATTTAAAAATGCTATATTAACGCCGTTGATATTTTCAATATCTCCTGCTTGAAAAAGCAATTCTTTAGATTCGTTATTTTGTGAAAGCATTAAAGATAAAAGTGGAGCAGAATTATTATCATCAATATAAACTTCTTTTGCATCTAAGATTAAATTTTCATATGCAATTTGAGCTTTTTCATCAGGCAAGATTAAATCAAATGAAAAATCATTTACAAAAGGCAGGGTTGCAATATATTCAGATTTTGAAGCACTATATACTTTATCATCTTTTAAGGTTGCTATGTAAATATAACTTTTTGAAGTTTCAATAATATTGTTTTTTTCATTTTCTCTAATGTGTAAATTTCCCTCAAATCCCATATATCTAGTCATCGCTGAGCCTAGTAATATAAATAAAAATGAGATGTGAAAGATTAAAAGTGGTATTTTTTTCTTATTAAACATTTTGTATTTAAAAAGAGCTACTAAAAGATTAATCCCTAGTATGAGTTGTATAAAGCCAAACCAAGAAGAGCCATAGATCATTGCCCAAGCTGTTGGTGTATTATAAGCACTTTCTATGAAAGTAGCTAGGGCGCAAAATAGGGCAAAAATTAAAAACAAAAAAATAGAAATTTTTATATCCCCAAAAGCTAAAAGTTGTTTTTTCATGAATTAAGCTCCAAGGTATTTTTTTCTAATCTCATCATTGCCGATAAGATCTTTTGCAGGTGCATGCATAGCGATTTTGCCATTTTCTAAAACATAAGCATAATCGCTGATTTTTAAAGCTGAAAATGCATTTTGCTCTACTAATAAAATGGTGATTCCTTCTTCTTTTAATTTGACTATAATATCAAAAACTTCTCCAACTATTTTTGGAGCAAGACCTAATGAAGGCTCATCAAGCATTAAAAGTTTTGGCTCACTCATGAGTGCTCTTGAGATAGCTAACATTTGAGCTTCTCCGCCACTTAGAGTTCCTGCAAGGGCATTTTTTTTATCTTTTAATCTTGGGAAAAGCCTATACATTTGATTTTTTAAATGCTCATAATTTTCTGCATTATTAAAAGCACCAATTTTTAAATTTTCTTCTATAGTAAGATTGATAAAAACCCTTCTTCCCTCAGGTACTAAAGCAATGCCTTTTTGAACTAGAGTGTGCGGTAAATGTCTTTGAGTGTCATAACCTAGAAAAGTTACCTCGCCAGTTTTTTTAACACAATTTAACATAGCATTAAGTGTTGAGGTTTTTCCTGCGCCATTTGAGCCTATTAAGCTAACTATGCTTCCTGTTTTTATAGTAAAATCAATACCTTTAACAGCTTCAATCAAACCATAATAAACATGTAAATCTTTAACTACTAGCATTAAAATCTCCCAAATATGCACTAATTACTTCAGGGTTTTGCACCGCATCGTTTGGTTTTCCCTCAAAAATAGTCTTACCATAATCAAGCACCATAACCCTATCGCAAAGTTTGTTTACAAATTTCATATCATGCTCTATAAGTAAAACACTAATTTTTTTATTATCTCTTATGTTAAAAATTAACTCGGCCAAATCATCACTTTCTGTAGAATTCATACCTGCTGCAGGTTCATCTAACAATAAAAGTTTAGGATTTGTTGCTAAAGCCCTTGCTATTTCAACTTTTCTTTGCTGACCATAGCTTAAACTAGTAGCTTTTTCATCAGCCAAATGAGCAATATTGAGTTGTTCTAAAATTTCATAAGCTGCTTTTTTTGCATTTTTTTCTGCTTTGGAAAATCTTCCAAGATGTAAAAAGGCTTCGAAAATATTATATTTAATACTCTTATCAAAACCAATCAATACATTTTCTAAAACACTCATGCTTGAAAAAAGTCTTATGTTTTGAAAAGTTCTTGCTATACCTAGGTGAACTATTTTGTGCGGTTTTAAATGATCAATTTTTTTTCCTAGAAAAAAGACTTCCCCGCTACTTGGCTTATAATTTCCTGTAATAATATTAAATAGCGTAGTTTTTCCTGCGCCATTTGGGCCTATAAGTCCAAAAATTTCACTTTCTTTAATAGCAAATGAGGTATTCGCTATAGCGCTAACTCCACCAAAATTTTTATGAATTTCTTTAAGCTCTAAAATCATTTTTTCTTCCTTTTAGAAAACTTAAACAAAACATCTGTTAATTCTTTATCTCCCATTATTCCTCTTCTTGCAAAAAGCATTACCAAGATCAATACAATGGAAAATACAACCATTCTAAGACCAGGTATAGCAGGGGTTTCATAACCAAAAATATTCATACTTTCATCTAAAAATCTTAAATACTCACTTCCGCCTATTACTAAAATAGCTCCGATGATAGCACCAGTGGTTGAACCTAAACCACCCAAAACAATGATGATTAAAAGTTGAAAGGTAAATAAAAAGTCAAATTGCTCAGGTGAAACTGAAGCTAGCGCACAAGCAAGCAAGCCTCCCCCAACACCTTCTAAAAACGCTGAAGTGCTAAAGGCTAAGGTTTTAATATTAAAGGTGTTTATACCCATTGCTAGTGCTGCATCCTCATCATCTCTTACAGCTTTCATGGCTCTACCAAATTTTGAACTAACAATGTTTAAGATGATAACAACTGAAAATATGGCAATCCCACCACTCCAGTATAAAGTAGTATGTTTAGGAATGTCGTTTAAGCCTAAAGAGCCATTTGTAACAGAAGCAAAGTTGATCACCATAAGTTTAATAATGATACCAAAACCTAGTGTTACAATTGCTAAATAATCCCCTCTAACTCTAAATACTGCAAAAGCCAAAACTAAAGATAAAAGCATAGCGCAAAGTCCAGCAGCAAGTAACGCTACAATAAAACTTGGCGAATGAATCATCAAAATAAAGCTACTTGGATCTTCTAAAGAAAACTGGTCGATTTTGCTTTCACTTGTAAGTAATACTAAAGCTGCAACATAAGCTCCTATAGCTACAAAGCCATTTGGTTCTAGTGAAAATTGTCCTGTAACCCCGTTGATAAGATTATAGCTTACTGCTAAGATAACAAAAATAGCAATATTGCTTAAAATTCCTATTTTATAATCATTGAAAAAATAAGGAGATATAAAAAGAAAAGCAAGTGCTATGATAAAAAAACTTAAATGTGTAATTTTTCTTGCAACCATCTTAAAACCTACTTTTTTCAAAATTTATGCCCAAAATTCCAGTTGGTTTAAAAAGCAAAATCAATACTAAAAAGATAAATGCAAAAGCATCTTTAAAACCAGAAAGATCGGGGAAAATAGCAACTACAACAACTTCTGTAAATCCTATAATTAAACCACCTAATACCGCTCCAGCAACCGAACCAATACCACCTAAAACAGCAGCGCCAAATGCCTTGAGTCCTATAAGAGTTCCCATGCTAGGTTCAACAGAAGGATAACTAACAGCCCAGAAAATACCACCAATAGCGGCTAAAGCTGAGCCTAGTGCAAATACAATAGCGATAATACGATTTGCGTCAATTCCCATTAAATTTACAGTATGAATGTCAAAAGCTAAAGCTCTAATAGCAATGCCATATTTGCTTTTATAAAGTATGAATAAAACCACTAATAGTATAAAAAATGTCAAAATAGGTACTAAAATACTATTAATGCTAATGCTGATATTATTAAAATTAATCACTGTTTCAAGATAACTTGGCACAGGAAAATATTTTGGTGTTGAGCCAAATAAGACATTAAATACATTTTGTATTAAAAAGCTTATGCCTATAGCTGTAATAAGTAAAGAAATTCTAGGTGCTTTTCTTAAAGGTTTATAAGCTACTCTATCAATAGCTATACCTAAAGCTGCTGCAAATAACATAGCCAAAGAAAGAGCTCCTAAAAAAGGCACATTCATACTTGTGACACAAAATAAAGCTGAGTATGCTCCTACCATCATGATATCGCCATGTGCAAAATTAATCAATCTTAAAACACCATAGACCATTGTATAGCCTATAGCAATAAGTGCATACATGCTACCTAAGCTAAAACCGTTTATAATTTGCTGTAAAATTAAAGAACTATCCATTGAACCTCTTAAAATTTTATTTACGGAAGAATCGTATCTTTATAAATTTGTTTTTGATTTTCTATTGATTTTATAACAATTGAACGCGTAGCATTGCCTGTTTTGTCAATGTTAATTACTCCGCTAACACCTTCAAATTTTGAAGTAGCGTGGATATTGTTATTAATGCATTCACTGTTAAAATCATTAACACATTTTTGCATAGCTTCAAAAATCACAAAATACGCATCTGCACCCATAGCTGTGAAATTTGGAACTTCTTTGCTTTGTTTTTCTTTTTCATAAGCTAGTATGAAGTCTTTTGAAAGTTGTGTTGGTGGGTTGTTATAATCAAAGCTATCAGTAAATAAATATCCTTCTGCAGCATCTTGAGCTAAATTAACAAAGGTTTCATCAGCCACCCCATCTGCTGAACCCATAGGGATATTTATACCCATTGCTTTTGCTTGTCTTGCAAATAAAGAAGCTTCGGTATAATATACTGGAAGATAAATAAAATCAGGTTTTAAATTTTTAATTTGTGAAAGAATGGCTTTAAAGTCTTTATCGCCTGCTGTGATTCTAAATTTATCTAAAATTTTTCCACCTTGCTTGCTAAATTCTTTTTCAAAGGCTCTAGTTAAACCCAAAGAATAATCCGTACTTTGATCGCTAATTATCACAGCTTTGGTATAGTTAAGTTTATTTTTTACATAATTAGCTAAAGATGAGCCTTGGAAGCTATCCATAAAACAAACTCTACTAGCATATAATTTTTTATTTAAAATTTTATCAGCAGTAGCTGCAGGAGCAACCACTGGGATCTTTTTTTCTTCGCCAATTCTTATCACTTGCAAAGTATTAGCTGTTAGCATTTCACCAATTAGCGCATAAGCTTTGTTTTGTGAAACTAATCTTGTGCTAGCATTGGCACTTTCTATTTTATCACCTTTTGTATCAACTACTACTAAATTTACTTTATCTCCATTACTTAGAGTGTTTTTCATGGAATTTGCAATTTTCACTCCATCTAAAGCACTTTGTCCATATGCTGCCGTAGAACCTGTTAGAGGTAAAACTACGCCAATGTTAATTTCTTTTGCTTGTATAATATTGCAAGCTATGACAGATAATATAGCTATACTAATTTTTTTCATAGTTTACCTTTCAAGGATTGATAATAGTTTTATATACTTGTTTTTGATCTTGTATTTCTTTTATAACCACAGAACGACTCGCATTACCACTAGCATCTATGCTTATAACCCCACCCACACCTTCAAAATTACTAGTTGAGTGAATTTTTTCATTAATGCATTGTGTATTAAGATTGCTAGCGCATTCATTCATTGCATTTACCATTACATAATAAGCATCAGCTCCCATAGCAGAAAATGCTGGAAGCTCTTTGGTGCCATGATCTTTTTCATAAGCATTGATGAAATTTTTAGACAAAGCTGTTGGAGGATTGTTATAATCAAAACTATCAGTAAATACTACTCCATTGACAGCATCACCACCAAGCTCTATAAATGTTTTATTATTTACCCCATCTCCTGCGCTTAAGAGTTTGTTAAATCCAACCGCTTTTGCTTGTCTTGCTATTAAGGCAGCTTCTGGGTGATAAATTGGCATATAAACAAAGTCTGGATTGATACTTTTAAGTTGAGAAACAATAGCTTTAAAGTCCTTATCGCCCGAAGAAATGGTTAATTTTTTAAGTACTTTTCCACCATTTTGCTTAAATTCTTTTTCAAAAGCTCTTGCTAGACCCAATGAGTATACATTGCTTTGATCAACTATAACAACCACGCTTTTTAAATTTAAATCTTTATAGGCATAATTAGCAAATTTATCTCCTTGAAAGCTATCCATAAAACAAACTCTACTAGCATAGCTTTTTTTATCTAAAAGCTTATCGCCTGAGGCAACTGGAGCTATAGCAGGAACTTTTCTTTCTTCGGCTATGGATAAAACTTGCATAGTATTTGGTGTAACAGCTTCGCCTATAAGACCTAAAACTTTATCTTGAGAGATAAGTCTAGTAGTAGCATTTGCTGCTTCTATTTTATCACCTTTGGTATCAATAGCTATAATTTTAATACTATCTCCATTTTTTAAATTTGGATTTAAAGTATTGGCTAGTTTAATGCCCTCATATACATCATTACCATAGGCTGCTAAAGTGCCAGTAAGCGGCAAAACAACCCCTATTTTTACCTCTGCAGCATAAATTGAACTAGCACAAAGTAAGCTAGCTAACAGTAGATTTTTTTTCATGAAAACTCCTTTTTTTGTTATTTTAAAAATGTATTGTGTTTAGTTTTTGGTGCTGGCTCTTCTTCTAAAAGATCTTTTTGATTAAGCTCTATAGAAAAATTTTGTCCTTTTAAATAAGCTATGATGTGGTTCATATCACTATCACTTAATTTTTTAGCATACAAACTCATTTGGATATTATCGCTTGATTGATTTTTAAAATATCCATTAGCATAATCTTTCAAAGCACCTTTGATTTCTTCTGGATTTAAGTCTTTAAGAGCTCTTTTACCATAAGAATTTTTTTCTCCGTTCTCTCCATGACAAGTATTACATTTATTTTTAAAATATATTTCTTTAGCTTTTTCTAAGTCATAACTAATGTTATCATTAAAAGTATAAGTAAATAAAGATTTTACATTAAAAGCTAATAGTGAATTAAAAAATAAAACACTTACAATAAACAAGCGCAACATAAATATAACCTTTTTTAATATATAAATAAAGCTCGATTATATCTAAAAAAAATAAATAATCTCAC
>NZ_JANQCX010000018.1:0-18414 GCF_024723575.1 Campylobacter sp. 2352 PW | reverse complement strand
TTTGAAGTTTATGAATTGTTCCAACAACACTTTTTTTAACATAAAAATAAATCACACTAATAATAATAAAAAGCACAATTACAGAAATTGCAAATATAATAAATGCTAAAGAATCGGCAGGCTTTTCCACTGATTTTTTTGGTGCTATAGTTACAACACTCCAATGATCATTAGAGCCCTCCCAAAGATCAAAATTTACAAGCTGGGCTAAATTTTCTTCATTTGTTGAAGCAGGTATAAAAGTAAATAAACCATTGGTTTTGGTGCTTTGCATGTCTAGTATTGTTTTTGCACTAGGATGAGGATTAATTTCTGTGATGATTTTTCCAACATATTCTGCTTTTGGACTAGATATGATTAAACCATCACTTGAAATTAATAAACGTTGGTCATTTGCAAATAAACTCTTATTTGGATCATTTAATTCTTCTCTCAATAAATCAATGCGCACAAGCATACCTATTGCACCAATTGTTTCGTTATTCTTTCCAAAAATTGGTAAAACAATGTTTACTAAGTATAATTTTTCTCCATTTATAGAATAATCTCTAGGTCTTCCAACGGCAGGTTGCTTGGTTTGTAAAGCTTTTATGAGAGAATTTTGTTGCAAGATTACTTCTTCAGCTTGGATGAATTTAATTGATCCTTTTTGTTGTGGATTTTCATCTTTTGCTAATAATAAAAACTTTCCTGATGGAGTAAGATTTAAAGGATTATTGCCGTGGTATTGGTTAAGATGAATATATGCAAAATAAGTCCAAGAATTTGAATCTAGCATACTGCTTATTAAAATTTTAAGATCTTCTATATCTAAGTTATTATCTTTATTTGCAAAATTTTTAATAACGCCTTGCGCTGTTTCTAGTGTTGAATATGCGTTTTGGGTAATTGCTTGAATCCCATTTGAGTATCTATTGGCGCTACTTAATAAAAGTTTATGAGCTTCATCATTAAGCATTTCTTGGCTTTTTGAGATTATCGTTACAGATAAAATTCCTATGCCAATAAATATTACAGAAGATAAAATTAAAATCATTTTTGTAGTTAAATTAAAATTTTTAAACATTAGTTACCTCTTTCATCTGATGTATTTGATAAAATGGTAACTTTTGTTTTTTAATATTTTTTTATTAGTTTGTTAATTTTTTCCCACAATCTTACTCCTAATTCTTTTGCATTATTTTTATCTAAACTTTTATATTTATGACTAGCAAGTTTTTCAAGCTCACTTAGCTCTTTGGCTAGAATGTTAAGTTTATTTTGTGCTAGCTTGCTAAAGTCGTCAATTTTTGGATTTTGTTTAATTTCATTTATTTTAATAAGGATTTGTTCTCTATTTTCTTGTATGAGACGTTTAAATTTAGCAAATAAAGTGTCAAATTTATTTTCTAATAAATCTTTGAGTATGTCTTTTACAGGGTTGTCAAGTTCTGATGATATTTTTTTAAGCATTTGAATAAATTCTTGTTCTATATCTATGAGTTCTTTTTCTTTGTTTTTTAAATCATATTCTAAGGCACTATATGCAAAGCTTGATTTAAATTTTTCAATCGCTAAAGAAATTCCTTCTTGCGTTCCATAAATACTTCCAATACATAAATCATAAGCAAAGGCTTGTGATTCATTAGCAAGTTCAAAAGCTGCATTTAAAACTACTTGGGAGATTTTTAAAATTCTTTCCTTTTCAAAACTTCCTTCACAAATTGCATTAAAGACTAAATTTTTAGCAATCTCACAAGAAGTAAGTTCTATATTTTCTCCTTTTTCTAAGGTTGTGATAAAAGCACTTTCAGCAGTTTCTTTTAAAAGACCTAGTATTTCTATATCATAAAGCATAGCATCATTAATGCTTATATTAAATTCATTTAAATTCAAATTCTTTAAGGTTTTTTCTAAGTCAAAAAAATTATTACAAATTTTATGCTTAATGGTGTTTTTTTGTTCTTCGATTTTTACTTTCAATTTGCCATATTCATTAATATAAGCAAAAAATGCTTTTTTATCCTCTTCCACTCTAGCTTTGATGATACCTTGGATTATTCTAGAAATATTTTCTTCATTTATAAGTTCAAGTTTTTCTAATACCTTAGAAAAGATGGCAAAAAGCTCTTCATTGCTAGTATTTTCAAAACTAATTTTTTTATAACTTAGGCTAAAAACAAGCTCGCTAATTAAGTTTGGAATTTCGTTTTTTTCACAAGCTAAGAGAGAATTTTCAAAAATAATGGCTAAATTTTTCATAGTTTTTCCTTTTTATAGTACAAATTTGGCTTTACTTTTTAATTGATTAAAAATATTTAAACGGTCACTTTTGCTATCTACATAAACACTCAAAAGATAGCTTTTGTATGTTCCTTGTTTGCTAGTATTTGAGATTTTATATTTAAATTCTCTTTCATTAAGTATTTGAGTAAAAATTTCTAAAGCATCAACCCCAGCTTCAAAAACGACTTTATAATCCCAAAAAGTAGGGTAATTTATAATAGGTTCTTTTTTAAGATCGCAGATATTTACCACTTTTTCCTCCTTCTTTACTTTCTAAAACTATATTAGTAATTTGCATACTCTTATCAATAGCCTTAACCATATCATAAATAGTTAAAAGTCCAATGCTAACAGCAGTTAAGCTTTCCATTTCAACTCCGGTTTTTCCTTCGCATTTTACGGTCACAAAAAGTTTAAAAGAATATTCTTCTTTGTTTTCTTCTATGTGAGTTTGTACTTTTGAAATCATTAAAGGATGGCACATTGGAATGAGATTTGAAGTTTGCTTAGCTCCCATGATGGCTGCTGTGATGGCAGTTTGCAAAACAGGTCCTTTTTTAGCTTTATTTTCAATGATAGCTTCAAATGCTTCTTTGCTCATGTATATTTTACCGCTTGCACAAGCTTCTCTTTGGGTGATATCTTTTTGACTTACATCTACCATTTTGGGATGATTTTTTTCATCTAAATGCGTTAAATTCATATTTTTCCTTAAGTAAAGTTTGAAAAATTATACCAAAATGTATATTTTTATATTAAAATACTACTAAAAAATTTTAAAGGATTTATAATGGCTTATGATGATGAAGAATTTGAAAATTACGATGATGAAATGTATGATGAAACAGATGATGATACTTATGTAAATAATCAAAGATCGTATAATTATGACGATGATGATTATGAATACGATGATGATTGTAGTGATGATGATACTTATGAGATGGATTAAGAGTGAGTAAAAATCTTAGTAAAAAAGATATAAAAGTTTTAGGTCTTTCTTCTTTGGGAGGGACTTTAGAATTTTATGATTTTATCATTTTTGTATTTTTTGCAAGTTATATTTCTAAAAATTTCTTTCCTGAAAATTTAAGTCCATTTTGGCAAATGTTTAATACTTATGGAATTTTTGCTGCAGGATATTTAGCTAGACCGCTTGGCGGTATAGTTATGGCTCATTTTGGCGATAAATTTGGCCGTAAGAAAATGTTTATGCTTAGTATTTTGCTGATGGTTGTACCAACTTTTATGCTTGCTTTTATACCTGCTTATGAAAGTATAGGGTATTTATGTATAGTATTTTTAGTATTTGTAAGGATTTGTCAAGGTATAGCTATAGGTGGGGAATTACCTGGTGCTTGGGTTTTTGTATTTGAGCATGCTCCAAAGGGTCAAAAACGCACTTATCTTGGAATTTTAACAGCTTCTGTGGTAGGTGGAATTTTACTTGGTAGTTTTGTGTTTTTGATGATGAATAAACTTTTCACGCAAGAAGAGCTTTATGAGTGGGCATGGAGAATTCCATTTTTCTTGGGAGGAATTTTTGGGATCATTTCTGCTTATTTGCGTAAATTTTTAAGAGAAACTCCTGTTTTTGAGCAAATGAAAAAAGATAAAGCCTTAGAAAAATTCCCTTTAAAAGAAGTGTTTAAAAAGGCTAAGCTAGGTGTTGTGCTTTCTATGTTGATAACTTGGGTTTTAACTGCTTGCATTGTTGTGATGATTTTGATCATACCTTCTTTTATGGCAAAAATGTTAAGTATTGATGCAAGCGTTCAAACTTATATGCAAATGCTTGGTATAGTTGTGCTTGTAACTGGCTGTATATTAAGTGGAATTTTGGCTGATAAAATAGGCATAGTGAAAGCTTGTGTGATTTTTTCATTAGGATTTTTCTTAACTTGCTTGTTTTATTTTAATGCTCTTTATACTAAAACACCTGATTTTAATACAGTGAGTGTGTATTATTTGAGTGCTTGTTTTTTTGCTGGAGTGATGAATTTTTGCCCTTTAATGATGAGTGAAGTATTTGATGCTAAGATTAAATTTTCAGGACTTAGTTTTTCATATAATATAGCTTATGCATTAGCTGGTGGGTTTACCCCACAACTTGCTCTATTTTTACACACCATTGCTTTAGGAAATTTAGAAAATATTGCTCGTTTTTCTTTGGGATTTTATATGTTAGCTATGGCTATAATCTCACTTATTTGTGCTTTGATGTTTAAATATCTTAGTAATACCCAACGCACATACTCTCAGTGATTTTAATACGCTTTTCCAAAGGAGTGGGACTAAAAAAATGGCATTTTTCGATGTAAATATTATAATTATAATCTAGATTTAAAAGATCGTAAAATGCCTTTAAATTTACAAATTTAACTCCACATACTTCTTTTATATCTAAGATTTTATAAATTTGAGAATTATTTTTTTCTACTAAATGAGATGGGGCTAAAGTGGTAAATGAGCAAAAAGCACTTGCTAACACATAGCCACTTAAATTTTCACATTTTTGTATAAGGTGTTGGTGTTTTTTTAAAATACTTTTTTTGTTTAAAAATACCACTCTTGTACCTTGATAGCGTGCTGCTTGAGCGTTTTTCCAAAATTTATAAGCGTTTTTAGAGATATTTGCTAATTGATGCAATTGCACATTTAAGACATAATCATCTAAGAATTGATTGGGTGGTAAAATAGTATAAGTCATAGTTTTTCTTTAGTTTTGTTTTTAAAATTATACTAAAAATTGACTTTTGTTTATATTTTTAATTTCTAAATTTAATACAATAAGTAAAAATTATTTTTAAGGAAAAGCATGAAATTTGAAACTATTAATCATGAGGGTATAAAAAAACTTATGGATGTTTTTTATGCAAAGGTTAGGGTGGATAAGGATTTAGGACCTATTTTTAATGAAAAAATCGGCACAGATGATGAGAGTTGGAAAAAACATAAAGAAAAAATAGCAAGTTTTTGGGCAGGGATGTTTTTAGCTGATCCAAGTTATAGTGGTTCACCTTTGAGAGCTCATCATGAATTACCTCCATTTCCAAGAGAATTTTTTGATATTTGGCTTAATTTATTTGATGAGAGTTTGCAAGAAGTTTTTGAAGATGAACCAAGAAATATCATTATAGAAAGAGCTAGAATGATAGCCCAAAGATTTCAAATGATTATTTATGATCATAGATTTGCTTAAGAGTTTAAAAACTCTTAGCGATAGTTAAATGTATGTAAGTTTTCACTATGTGAATATTTATAACTGTATTTTCCATCAAGATATATTACCAAACGATAATACCCTTTATGTGAACCAAATACAACTTTTCTAACTTGTGCTGTATTAACTTGCAGTGTTTTGGTGTTAAAATTTTGTTTTTTAGCAAAATCTATAATAATTTTAGTAGGATCTCCTATAGAAAGATGTCTTAGTATTTTATCCTGGGTTTTGATATTGATTTTGTTATTATAAAAACCAAGAGAAATAAAATTATAAATATTTCCGCTAAAAAGTGGTGTTTCTATGTTTAAAGTAGTGTTGTTTTCTTCTGTTTTTGAGTTTTTATTTCCTTGTTTTTGTGGCACGGTTACAGATACATCAAGTATAGGCGTGGCATTTGGACTTTTAGTTTTTATAAATGAGTAGGTATCATGCCAGTTAATACTTTTGTATATATCCAGAGTGGTTTGTTCTTCAGAACCATCAAGATTAATGTAAGTAATGGTAATATTTTTTAAAATTCTCGCATCAGAATTAAAGTTAAAATCTTGCCTTTGGAAAGGACTAAGTTTTGCAAATTCGGTATTTTTTTGTTCTATGTTATTATCAAAAGGATTGTCTTTTGCATTTAAAAATACACAAGAAAGTAAAAACAATATAAAAAATTTAATTCTCATGCGAATTTTCTCCCTTAAGTCTTAAAAGTTGCAAATATTCTTTTTGAGCTTGAGCATTTTTAGCTTTTAAAGTCATTATATTTTTTTCTAAAATTTTTTGCTCTTCTTTAAGTGTTAGTAGTACATCTAGAGAAGATTTACCAAAAAACATATTACCAAAATACATAGCAACAATAATAGCTACAAATGATAATGTAATGGTTTTGATGAGTTGACGATGAGCTTCCTTTTTTTTAGAATGCTCATCATACTCTTTTAATAAATCGCTCAGAGTTTATCTCCTAAGTACTCATCATTATCAAGTTCAATTTCTAATAAGCGATTGTATTTAGCAGTTCTTTCGCCTCTTGCTAGAGCTCCTGTTTTGATTTGTCCTGTATTAAGTGCTACTGCAAAATCAGCTATAAAAGCATCTTCGCTTTCCCCGCTTCTGTGACTCATAATACATCTGTAATTATTTCTATGAGCTAATCTTACTGTTCTCATAGTTTGAGTGATTGTTCCAATTTGATTAGGCTTAATCAATACAGCATTTGCCATATTTTTCATGATACCTTTTCTTAAAATATCTTCATTAGTTACAAACAAATCATCACCCACAAGTTGAATTTTATTACCAAGCTTTTGAGTAAGTTTAATCCAACCTTCATAATCATCTTCAGCTAAACCATCTTCAATACTAAAAATTGGATATTTTGCACATAATTCTTCATAACGCGCGATTAAGTCTTCACTTGAGAAAACTTTACCCTCTAAATGGTATTTACCATCTTTATAAAGTTCACTACTTGCTACATCTAACGCTAGTTTGATTTTATTTTCATAACCTGCTTTTTTAATACAAGTCATTAAAAGATCAAGCGGTTCTGTATTATTTGCTAAATTTGGTGCAAAACCACCCTCATCGCCTAAGGCAGTAGAGTGACCTAAGTTGGCTAATTCTTTTTTCAATACTGCATAAATTTCACAAACTGATCTTAATCCTTCTTTAAAGCTTGAAAAACCAAAAGGCATAATCATAAATTCTTGAAAATCTACGCTATTGTTTGCATGTGCACCACCGTTGATGATATTACACATTGGCACAGGTAATACGCTTGCATTTGCCCCACCTAAATAGCGATATAAAGGTACACCTAGTGCATTAGCAGCAGCGCGTGCTGTTGCCATAGAAATTCCTAAGGTTGCATTTGCTCCTAGGTTAGAGTAGTTTTTTGTCCCATCAAGCTCTAAAAGAGTGTTATCTAGTTGGGTTTGATTAAATGCATCAAGCCCTATAATGTTTTCAGCTATGGTGCCATTGATGTTTTCAATCGCTTTTAAAACACCTTTACCACCAAATCTTTCATCATTGTCTCTTAGTTCTAAAGCTTCTTTTTTTCCCGTGCTTGCACCACTTGGAACGATAGCGCTTCCCACACTGCCATCGCTTAGCATGATTTCGGCTTTAATGGTAGGGTTGCCTCTACTATCTAAAACTTCAAAAGCTCTTAAATCTTCAATAATCAACATTATTCCTCTCCTTCTTCATCGTCTTCTTTTGCACCCAAAATCATACTATCTATACCGATTGAATTTTGTATGGCTTGAGTGATTTCATCTGCAATAGCTGGGTTTTCTTTTAAAAATGCTTTGGCATTTTCTCTACCTTGGCCAAGTTTAGAAGCCTTGTAAGAAAACCACGCACCACTTTTATCAATAATATCAAGTTTTACACCATAGTCTATTAGCTCGCCCTCACGGCTTACACCCTCGCCAAACATCACATCAAATTCAGCCTGTTTAAAAGGAGGGGCTACTTTATTTTTAGCCACTTTTACCTTAACACGGTTTCCAATAGGCTCATCATTTTGTTTTAAAGTAGCTGTTTTTCTTACATCTAAACGAACCGAAGCATAAAATTTTAAAGCATTTCCACCGGTAGTTGTTTCAGGAGTGCCATAGCCCATCATGCCTATTTTCATACGAATTTGGTTGATGAAAATTACAGTGGTATTCATTTTATGGACAATTCCGGTTAATTTTCTTAAAGCTTGGCTCATTAATCTTGCTTGAAGACCTACATGCTGATCTCCCATATCACCTTCGATTTCTGCTTTTGGAGTAAGTGCAGCAACGCTATCTACTACTATTAGATCAATGGCTCCACTTCTTGCTATGGTTTCAACGATTTCTAAGGCTTGTTCTCCAAAATCTGGTTGAGAGATGTAAAGATTTTCTGTATCAACACCTAAATTTTTTGCATATCTTACATCAAGAGCATGTTCAGCATCAATAAACGCACAAACTCCGCCTTTTTTTTGACACTCTGCTATGATGTGCAAGGTAAGTGTAGTTTTACCTGAACTTTCAGGCCCATAAATTTCTATAATTCTTCCTTTTGGAACCCCGCCAATTCCTAAAGCCAAATCAAGTCCAACCGAACCTGTAGGAATAGAATCAATTTTTTCAACTTCTTTATCGCCAAGTCTTAAAATAGTACCTTTTCCAAAGGTTTTATCAAGACTTTTTAAAGCCGCATCAAGTGATTTTCTTTTATTATCATCCATACTTGTTAATCCTTTTATAATATGTTTAAAATTGTATCAAAAAGAAATTTAATATAAGTTTTTATTTTGAATTTTGCTAAAATACTTTTTTAAATTTTTCAAGGAAAAAAATGAATAAAAAAATTAGCGTAGCACACTCTCCTGATGCTGATGATATTTTTATGTATATGGCGATTAAATTTGGTTGGGTTGGAAATGCTTATGAGTATGAAAATACAGCTTTAGATATACAAACTTTAAATGAACTTGCATTAGAAAATATATACGATGTTAGTGCGATATCTTTTGCGCTTTATCCTTTAATATCTAGTGAATATGCTTTATTAAAAACTGCTGTGAGTTTTGGTGAGGGTTATGGGCCAAAGCTTATTAAGAAAAAAGATAAAAAATTAAAGCCAAATTTTAAAGTTGCTTTAAGTGGAGCACACACTACTAATGCTTTAATCTTTCGCATAAAATACCCACAAGCTAGAATAGTTTATAAGAATTTTTTAGAGATTGAAAAGGCTGTTTTAGAAGATGAGGTTGATGCGGGAGTGCTTATACATGAGAGTATTTTAGAATTTGATTCTAGTTTGTGTGTTGAGGCTGAACTTTGGGATATTTGGCAAGAATTGGCTAAAGATGATTTACCTTTACCTTTGGGTGGTATGGCTCTTAGAAGATCTTTACCACTTAATGATGCAATAGCGGTTGAAAAAGATTTGATTAAAGCAGTAGAAGTAGCTGATCATAATAGAAAAATCTTAGCTTCTATGCTTTTAGAGCGTAATTTAATACGCGTAGATGCCCAAAAACTTGATGTGTATTTAAATTTATATGCAAATAAAAACTCTATAAATATGAATGATAAACAATACAATGCTATAGATAAGCTTTTTGAGCTTGGGTTTAATCATGGATTTTATGAGAAGTTAATAAAAAGCAAAGACTATCTTATCCCTAGTGAGTATGAAGAATTTAGAAATTCTTGATAGAATTTAAATTTTTAAGGAGTAAATATGGAAAGTACTTTAGTAGCCTTGGGTGTACAAACTTTTAAAATCACACTTATGCTTTCTTTACCTATGCTTTTAGCAGGACTTATCGCAGGGCTTATTATAAGTATTTTCCAAGCTGTAACGCAAATTAATGAAGCTACGCTTTCTTTTGTGCCAAAAATTTTACTTGTTGTTGTGGTAATAGTATTTTTAATGCCTTGGATGATAAGTTCTATGATTGATTTTACAACTAATATTTTAAATCAAATTCCAAGCTTTATTAGATGATTATTGATTTTTCTAAGTATTCTTCTGTGCGTATAGGCGAGAGCTTTGAAGTACAAATACTTGAAGAGCTTTGCGAATTTGATGGTTTTTTAATAGGTGGGGCAAATAATCTTTTAATTTCTCCAAAGCCTAAAAAACTTGGAATTTTAGGGAAAAGTTTTGATTATATTAAAATTTTAGAGCAAAATGAAAAAGGTATGTTTTTAGAGATAGGCTCTAGCGTGAAATCTTTTAAAATGTATCATTTTGCTAAAGAAAATAACCTAAAAGGCTTTGAGTTTTTAAGAAATATCCCAGGGACTTTAGGTGGTATTTTAAAAATGAATGCAGGATTAAAAGATGAGGATATTAGTAAAAACTTAATCAGCATTTGCACTTTTAATCAAGAAATTTTAAAACAAAACATCGCTTTTGCTTATAGGTTTAACCCTATTAAAGAAGTGATGTTTAGTGCGAAGTTTTTTTTAGAATATGGATTTGACCCAGTTAAAGATGAACTTTTAAAAAATGCAAGAAAAAATCAACCCAAAGGCGCTAGTTTTGGATCTATTTTTAAAAACCCCAAAAACGATCATGCAGGAAGGTTGATAGAAGCAGTTAATCTTAAAGGTTTTAGTAAAAATGATGCGATGTTTAGTAATGAACATGCAAATTTTTTAATCAATAAAAAACACGCTAGTTTTGATGATGCGATGTTTTTGATAGAGCTTGCTAAGAAAAGAGTTTTTGAAGAATTTGGGATTGTTTTAGAAGAAGAAGTGGTGATTATATAGTATTTTTAATATCTTCATAAACAATTGTAGCTATTTCTCGGACTAATTCTTGATAAGATTTATTTTTATCATTTGTGCTAAATTGAGTATTGATAGTAAGGATTTTATGATCTTTTAGTTTTTTTGTTTTGGCATTAAAAAGTTTATACTCTATGTCGGCTTTGACTTCAAAATTGGAAAAAAGCAAGAAATTTTGTTGGCTTGCTTGAATGCTTTTTAAATCTAGCAAAATAATAAAATCAGCCTTTTTAAAACGATTAAATTCTAAAAACTCACTTGCATTGATGAAATTTTTATTTGTTTGCAAGATATTTTGGCTATTGATGTAAGTTTGATTTTCTTTTTGACTAAGCAAGGTAAAATTATTTTGCTCATTTAAAATAGCACTTAATGCTTTTAGCGTGTCTTTTGCCATGGTTTTAGCATCGATTTTTAAGTTTGAAAAATAAAAATTATATTCTTTTTCATAGCTTGGCACTAAAGCTAAGGTGTTAATATATGAGAGTTTATCATAATTTATATTTTGTTCAAGATTGATGATACTAAAATCATCGTTATTTTGTAATTTGATGATTTTTTTATTTGCAAAAGAGTTAGCATAAATAGCACTTAAAAAACAAAAAAATATTAAAAAAAATCTCACTAAAAACCTTTTAATTTAAATTCATTCTTAGCAAAAGCTATAAAACTTGGAAGTTTAAAATCAGGACTATTATAATTTAGAGCTTTTTTATCAAAATCGTATAAAATTCCACCATTTTGTTTGACTAAAAAATCTCCCGCAGCTATATCCCAAGCTTTTGGACCGCCAAAACGTGGGTAAATTCCAGCTTTTGCTTCAAGTAAATATACAAATTTCAAAGCAGATGAAACCTTAATACCTTCAAGATGATTTTGAATGAAAAAATCTTCATTGTTATCATGGTTTTTAGAGTAAAGGGCTATATTTTTAACTTTTTCATATTGCTCTAAGCTAAGATTTAAAATTTCATTATTTTTATAAACCTTAGTATGAGTATGTGCATAATAAAATGCATTATTTTCCACATCGCCTATGAGTGAAAGTATAGTGGTGTTTTTGTGGATTAATGCGATTAAAACACAATATTCTTTATCTTTTTTAGCATAAGATTTAGTGCCATCAAGAGGATCTATAAGCCAAAAATACTCTAAATTTTTTCTTTCTTCATAAGAGAGTATATTTTCTTCAGAGCATATAGCTATATCGCTTGAAGCCAAAATCTCACTAATAACTTCATTAGACTTTATATCAGCTAAACCTACTGGGGAATCATCATCTTTAAGCCACAAGGTATTTTTGTCTTTATATTCAAGCAATACTTTTGAGGCTTCCTTGCCTGCTTTTAAGGCTAATTTTAAAAGTGTGTCTAAATTTTTCATAAAAAAAGTATAGCAATTTTATATAAATACTTAGTAGAATTATTTTCTACTAAGATTATTGATAAATTTAATCAAGCTAATGGCTAAAATTGCTTCAAGTAAAGCAGTAAGCACTAATCCTGAGTATATATCTTGAGTGATGATATTGGTTTGATAAGAAAGCGTAGCTACTGCAATGAGTAATGTTAGTGGCATAGAATGGCTTAGGCCAAATAAAAAGGTGTTTTTTAAACCAAGTATTTTTACAAAAGTCATAGCGCAAAGTATTCTTAGTCCTATCATAAAGGCAGTTAACGAAAAAGCTATGAGCAAAACTTGAGGGTTTAAAAGCATTTGGAGTTTAAAGCTTGAGCCTATATAGATGAAAAATATAGGGATTAAAAAACCATAACCAAAACTAGAAAGCTTATGCTCTAAGTCTTTTTTATGATCAAAAAAAGTAGCTATAAATGAACCTGCTATAAAAGCTCCAAGTGCAACTTCAAGTTTAAAATAAATCATAATCGCAACTATGGCTATGAAAATTGCCATGCAAAATCTTATATCTTTTTCGTTTTGATCTTGCCAAGGCATGAGTATGGTTTTAAGCTGTGGATACCACCAAAAAAGCACTTCTAAAAATTTAAATCCAAAAATACAAAGTGCCAAAAATCCTACTAAATATAATAAATTTTGAGTGAGCGAGAAAAGATCTGCGCCTTTTCCCAAAAATGCTGCAGCTATGGTAAGCAAAACTATGCTTACAACTTCAGCCAAAGTGGCTACTATCATAGATACATTAAGCCACTCGCAGTTTTTGCCAAAGTCTCTATAAAGCGTTGAGAGCAAACCCACACTCATAACAGGTATAATAATGACAAAAATATAAGAAATATCTATACTTTTAACCGCTAAAACACTAAAAGCATATAAAAGTATGATGTAGATAAAAGCTTTATTAAGTAAGCTTCTTTCAGTATTTAAAAAGGTTTTAAGATTAATCTCCATACCCGCAATAAACATAAGATAATAAAACCCTGCATTAGCTAAAAGCTTAAAATTCTCACTTTCTCCTATAAAACCCAAAAATCCTATAAAAGAACCAAGCATGATTTCAGTGGCTGAAAGTGGGAGTTTTAAAAATTTAGCAATATAAGGTGAAGTTAGCAAACATCCTGCTACGACTAATAAAATTTTTAAATCCGTAGCAGCTTGAGCATCAATGGCATGAGCTAGCAAAGCTAAATCCCATTTGTTTTAGTTTTTGTATGTCTTTGCTAGGTTCTTCGCCTTTAGTTGTAAGATAATCACCCACTACTATAGCACTAGCTCCTGCGTCAAAAATTTCATATTGTCTTTCTTTTAGCACTACTTCTCTACCACCTGCTACCATGATATGTGCATTTGGTAAGTCTTTTTTAGTATCTTTGATGATATTTAAAGCCTCATCAGGATCAAGTAAAGCTTGTTTGAGTTTTAAATTTTCATTTGGTATGAAAAAATTAATAGGCGAAGAAAAAGGATCAAGCTCTTTTAAACTAGCTCTAAAACTTTTTCTATCAGCTTCGCTTTCTCCAAGACCATAAATTCCACCACAGCAAAGCATTAAACCTGCTTCTTTAGCATAAAGATTAGTTTGAAATCTTTGCTCCCAAGTATGCGTAGAGCAAATGTTTGGGAAAAATTCTTTAGATGTTTCTAGATTATGATTATAAGAAAAAATTCCTGCTTTTTTTAATTCTTTGAGTTGTTCTAAATTTGCTATGCCATTGCAAGCTATGAGTAAAAGTCCTTTTACTTCTTTTTGCACCGCATGAGCTACCTTGCATACATATTCAAGTTTTTCATCATCAAGCCCAGCTCCTGCTGTGACCAAACAAAAACCTAAAGCCTCATTTTTCTTAGTCATTTTTGCTTCTAAAACAATTTGGTTTATATCTTTTCTTTTGTATTTATTGATATTGGTTTTCACATGAGCACTTTGAGTGCAGTATTTGCAGTCCTCCCCGCACCCTCCACTTGCTATATTAGATATAGCACAAAGCATGATTTGCATTATATTTCCTTTTTGATTTTGCATTTTAAGCACTCTAAAAATGTGCCTTTTTTAAGCTCTTTGATGATCAAAGTTTCACCACACTCGCTACATTTTTCTTCACTTGGTTTGTATTTGCTTATATAGTTACATTTTGGATAAGCACTACAGCCATAAAATTTACCACGCTTAGAAAAACGCTCCACGATCTCGCCTTCTTGACAGCTTGGGCATTTTACACCTATGGTGTTGAGTTTTTTCTCACTTTTTTCTTCATTTTGTGTTTCTTGTTTTAAATTTCTTGAGTATTTGCATTTTGGAAAATTTAAACAAGCTATAAATTCCCCATATCTTCCTTTTCTTATAGCAAGCTCACCACCACAATCAGGGCATGTTTCATCTAATTTTGTAAAAGTTTTTTGACTTTTTATATTTTTTTTACCCTCATCGATTTTTTTCATAAAAGGAAAATAAAACTCTCTTAAAACTTCTTGCCAGTCCATTTTACCTTCTGCAATGATGTCAAGTTTATCTTCCATTTTAGAAGTAAAATCACTATCTACTATATCACTAAAGTTTTGTTCTAAAACCTCTGTTACGACAAAGGCTATTTCATTAGGTATGATTTGTTTTTTATCTATATGCACATATTCTCTTGCGCTAAGTAAAGAGATGGTTGGAGCATAAGTAGAAGGGCGTCCTATACCAAGATTTTCTAACTTTTTAACAAGCCCAGCTTCAGAATATCTTGAAGGTGGCTCGGTAAAATGTGAGTTTAATTCTATATTTTGGATATTTAATGTATCTTCTAGCTTTAAATTAGGTAAAATTTTATCTTTATCCATATCTCCATATACTTTATAATGCCCATCAAATAAAATTCTTCTACCACTTATTTTAAAACTTGCTTCATTTGATTTTGCATAGACATTTTGAGTTTGAGATATAGCAGGATTCATCTGTGAAGCTAGGAAGCGATTGTATATTAAAGTATATAATCTTGCTTCATCTTTTTCTAAAAACTCACTTGCAAGTTTTGGAGTAAAGCTAAGATTAGTCGGTCTTATAGCCTCATGTGCTTCTTGAGCACCTTTGCTTTTAGTGGTGTAAATATGTGCTTTGCTTGGCAAGTACTCTTTACCAAAATCACTTTTAATGAGCTTTCTTACTTCTTCTAAGGCTTCTTTTGCGATATTTAAGCTATCAGTTCTCATATAAGTAATCACACCCATAATGCCTTGATGAGTTTTTACGCCCTCATAAAGTTTTTGAGCTATCATCATGGTTTTTTTAGGGTTAAAACCTAGGCGATTGCTCGCACTTTGTTGCAAAGTTGAGGTCATAAAAGGTGCTTGTGGGGCTATTTTTCTATCTTTACTTTCTATGTCTTTTATTTTAAAGTTAGCATTTTTACAAGCCTTAAAGATAAGTTTGGATCTATCTTCATTAGTTAGACTTAGTTTTTCTATCTTTTGGTTTTGAAACTCAACTAATTCAGCTTGTAAGTCTTTTTCAAAAATCATATCTACACTAAAATATTTCAAAGGAACAAAAGCTTTAATTTCTCTTTCTCTATCGACGATGATTTTTAAAGCTGCGCTTTGTACACGCCCTGCGCTTAAGCCTTTTTGAATTTTTTGATTGAGTAAAGGGCTTAGTTTATAACCTACTATGCGATCAAGTAAGCGTCTAGTTTGTTGAGCGTTGACGCTATTTATATTTAAAGATCTTGGATTTTTTAAAGCATTTTCTATGGCACTTTTAGTGATCTCATGAAAAACTATGCGTGGCAGGGAATTTTCATCTTTATTGATAGCCTTAGCTATATGATAAGCTATGGCTTCACCCTCGCGGTCCTCATCGGTTGCAAGATAGATGATTTTAGCTTTTTTAGCCTTTTCTTTGAGTTCTTTTACTAAGCTTGAATGATCGTTTGAAATTCTATATTCAGGTTTAAAATTTTCATCTTCTATTTTTATACCAAAGCTAGTTTTAGGTAGATCTCTAATGTGGCCTTTAGAGGCTATTACTTCATAGTCTTTACCTAGAAAATTACTTATGGTTTTAGCTTTAGCAGGTGATTCTACTATGATTAAATTTTTCATTATTTTCCTTGTGAGGATTAAAATTAGTAAAAGTGTATAAAAAAAAGTTAAATTTTTTGCTTAGATGGGTTTTTAAATAAAATGCAATTTAATGTTATAATTTTCTGTAATTTAATTTCATAGGATAGACAATGTTTTTGCAAAAAAATTTACAAGCTTTAGAATTTACTAACAAACCCTTGCAAGAAAAAATTTTATCTTTAAAAGAAGACTTTATCGACATCTTTCCAAGTCAAACACCCTTTGTGCCTTCAAAAGATGACTTAATAAAACCTAATATGTTTTTTTGTGGTATAGGAGATGGGCTTTTTTTGAAAAAACTTATTAATAAGCATATTTTTATTTTTGATAAAGCTGAATTTTTTGCTAATGTTTTAAGCAAGATGGATTTAAGCCAAGAGCTTTCAAGCGGAAAAATATATCTTTGTGATGTAGAAGAGAAAAGGTTAGAAGAATATCTTTTTTTACTTTTTTCACAAAAAGATTGTTTTGAGTATTTAGGGCTTTTTAAACTTTTGCCTTATAGTGAATTTTATGATCAAAGCCCTATGTTTAATTTTGTGTATCAAAAATGTTTAGATGTTATAAAAAGAACAATTCAAAATATTGATATAAGTTTTACTATGGATGCTAAAATTTACAAACAATTTTTATCTAATGTGCCTTTGGTTTTGCAAAATATCCCTTTTCAAAGATTTATTTATGAAAATAAAGGAAAAAACAAAAGTGTTATTGTGGTATGTGCAGGGCCTTCTTTGAATAAGCAACTAGAACTTTTAAAAGCTTACCAAGATGATTATGTGATATTTGCTTTGGATGCTACTTATAAAACTTTGCTTAAGAATGAAATATATCCAGATTTTGTTTTTTCGATGGATATTTACGAAGAATGTGCAAGTTTTTATGAAAATTTACCACAAAATAAAAAAGAACCTATTTATATTATAAATGCTGCTGTAGATAAAGCTTTAATGCAAATTTTAGAAAATAAAAATCCAAAAATTTTTATTTTAAAAAATTTAGATTATCAACAAAAATTTAATTTAAATGATTTTGGTTATTTAGATATTGGTATAAATGTAGCCCACTTTGCTTATAATTTTGCTATAGCTTTGGGGTTTATTAACGTGATTATAATAGGGCAAGATTTAGCTTTTGGTGAAAGCGGAAAATCTCACGCAGATACAGCTAACTTTATTTTTCGTGATGAGGAAAAAGTTCAGCATGACGCTACCAAATTAAATGTTTTGTCCTATGGAAAGAAAGGGTTTATTCAAACAAATATAGGCTGGGATGAATTTAGGAAGCGTTTAGAGGTTTTATTTCTTTCAAATCCCCAAGTAAGTTTTTACAACGCAACTGAAGGAGGTGCTTTTATAGACTATACTATAGAAAAGCCTTTTAAAGAGGTGTTGGAATTGTTAAAAGATGCTAAAAAAGATTATATTTTGCCTAATATTTTAAGTTTTAATAGGCAGAAAAAAATATTACTAAAATCACTAGAGCTTTTACAAAAAGATTATTTTGAATTAAATGCTTTATATGAAGATGCGCAAAAAATCTTAAATGTTTTGAAACAAAATAAAATCCAAAATCACCTTTATGAAAATTTTATGGATATTGTTTTGAAATTTAATACAATGATTGATGAAAGTAAAATTTTACAAAGTTTTATGTATAAACCATTATTTTACCATAGAGGTCTTTTTAATATTTGCTTGTATGAAGATCCTAAAAATGCTTTATTAAGATATATAGATTTTCTAGAAATATTTTTAGAGTTTATAACATTAAGTTTAAAAAGCATGGAAAATTCTATAAATGAATATAAAAATATCTTAAAAGTATAAAATTTTTTTCTTTATTTTCGATATAGTTTAAACAACTGCATGGAAGCGGTTGAATTTATTTAAAAGGATTTAAAATGGGATTTCGTATAAATACTAACGTGGCATCTTTAAATGCTCAAAACAATGCAAATTTAAACTCAAGAGCATTGGATAGCTCTTTGTCTAGACTTAGTTCAGGTCTTAGAATCAACTCTGCAGCAGATGATGCTTCTGGGATGGCTATTGCAGATAGCTTAAGATCTCAAGCTAATACTTTAGGTCAGGCTATTAACAATGGTAATGATGCTTT
>NZ_JANQCX010000017.1:0-21715 GCF_024723575.1 Campylobacter sp. 2352 PW | reverse complement strand
ATTATTAATAAGCTCATCATCCAAACCGCCATATTTTTTTAATGCGTCTTTATAAGTAATTCTTTCAAATGGCTTAGAAAAATCAATTATTTTTTCATCAAATTCAAGTTTTTTATCTAATTTTAATTTATCTAAAAGCATAGCAAAAAGCTCTTCTGTTAAATCCATTAAATCATGATAATTATGATAAGCCCAATAAAACTCGATTGTAGTAAATTCAGGATTATGCGTTAAATCCATCCCTTCATTTCTAAAACATCTATTAATCTCATAAACCGCCTCAAAACCACCTACAATCAAACGTTTTAGATATAACTCTGGAGCAATTCTTAAAAATCTTTCCACACCCAAAGCATTGTGATAAGTTACAAAAGGCTTTGCATTTGCTCCCCCTGCAATAGGATGCATCATTGGTGTTTCAACTTCCAAAAATCCTTTGTTATCAAAAAAAGATCTAATATAAGAAACTATTTTAGAACGCAAAATAAAATCTTTTCTCACCTCACTATTCATAATCATATCAAGATATCTTTTTCTATATCTTTGCTCAATATCTGTCAGCCCATGATATTTTTCCGGTAAAGGCACTATAGCTTTTGTAGCTATTTGAATTTGTTCTACATGAAGACTAAATTCTCCTGTTTTTGTCATAAAAGGAAAACCTTTAACCAAAACAATATCCCCTACTTCAAGATATTTTTTTAAAATAGCAAAGTATTCTTCCCCTAAAATGTTTTGATTGAAATAAATTTGTAAATTATCTTGTTCATCTTCTATATTAGCAAATACTGATTTACCAGCTATCCTAAGAAGCTTTAATCTTCCTGCTAATACTCCATGAGCATTTTCATCACGCTGATTTTCTATATCTTTAATATAGATGAATTTAGCCTTATATTCACTTATACTCATTTCTTTTTTTAAAAAGTGTGGATAAGGGTTGATTCCTAGTTCTTTTAACTCTTGCGCTTTTTGAATTTTTTGTTGCTCTAAAATATTATCAAACATTAAATATACCTTTATTTTTTACTACATTGTGGACATAGGCCATAAAGTTGCATTAAATGTCCTGTTAGTTTAAAATTATATTCTTTTGCGATTAACATTTGTTGCTGTTCAATAATAGGATTTTCAAATTCTACAATCTCGCCACAACTTTTACAAATCAAATGATCATGGTGAGGTTTATTTGCAAGTTCAAATTTCTTCCCTGAAGCACCAAAAGATATAGAAGTAGCCATACCGGATTCTTCTAACAAATTTAAAGTTCTATAAACTGTTGCAATGCCTACATTTAATTCGGGATTTTTTTGCTTTATTTCTACGTATAGACTTTCTGGAGTATAATGCATATCGCTATTATATAAAGTTTTTAAAAGCACTTCTCTTTGTTTAGTATATTTTAGACCATTATCTTTAAGTGTTTTTTTAAAACGCTCAAGCAAAACATCATATTCAATATTTTCAATTTGCATTATTTACCTCCGAATTTAGACTTAAATTAGAATCTATAATTTGTTCTTGTATTTTATCTAAACCATTTTGAGTAAAATCAGTATTCATTATAAAATCACCTGTTTGTCTAAGTAAATCTAATGTATAGCTATTTTTAGCATATTTTTCTAAGCTTGCATTTAAAAATTCTATATTATTAATACAAGCCACTAAAATTGCAAAAATCAAAAATATTTTAGCACTACCAAATAAAAATCCACCTATACGATCTATAAAACCAAGACCACTCATACTAAAAATCTTTGATAATATATTTCCCAAAGCCATACAAGCTACCCAAATTACAATTAACAAAACCAAAAATCCCGCAAAAATCGCAAGATTTTCGTTTTCAATTGCATAAAAATTATTATTAATAATTTCTGCTACTTCTTTAGCACATCTTGAAGCAAGTAAAACCCCGCCAACTATGCCTAATAAACCAAAAATTTCCTTAAATAAGCCACTTACCAAACCTTTTAAACCTAAAATCGCAGTTAAACCTAAAACAAATACATCAAACCAAGAAAAATTTTCCATCTATATTAAACTCCAAATATTTTATTCAATTATCTTAGGGACTATAAAAAATCCATCCTGAGAATTTGGAGCATGCTTGCTAAGCATATCTATCACATCAGATTTTCTACTTTCATCTAGTCTAAATGGAGTTGCAGCATTTGTAGTGCTAGTCATAGCTTCAACATCATCAAGTTTTAGCTCATCTAATTTTTCTACAAAATTAACAATCTGACTTAATTGTTCTTCCAATTCTTGTCTTTTATCATCGGCAATTTTTAAAGCACTTAGCTTTTCAAGTTTGGTTAATAATTTATCATCAATTTGCATAATTTACCTTAATCTTAATTTTTAACTCAAGAAAACTCTTTTTAGGTTAAAAATTATAACATAAAATCATTTATTTTTTCATTTTTATATGTTACAATTATAGACTTAAAACAATAAATAATGTTTATTCTTGCTAAAAAAGGGAAAATATGGCTTTAAAAGAAAACCTAAAAGCGGTTCAAGCAGAATTAAGCTCTCAAGAGCAGATGATGGAAAATTTTATCAAATCTGAGCGCTTTATAAAAAAATACAAATACTATTTCATTGTAATCATTGTACTTTTAATCGCATATCTTAGCGGAAGTTATTTTTACAATCTAAAACAAGAAAGTAATATTCAAGAAAGTAATATAATTTTTAACAACTTATTGAAAAATCCTTCAGACCAAAAATTACTTGAAGAATTAAAACAAAAAAATGCAAATCTATACACCATATTCATGATGAATCAAAACAATCAAGATCTTAATCAAACTTTAAGCCTTAACATAGATCCTTTGTTAAAACAAATAGTGCTTGCTCAAAACAATCAAAAATCAGACTTTTTGAAAGATTATAATACCTTATTGGTAGGTTTTGATTTTCTAAAACAAAACGATTTTAAAAATGCAGATATAGAATTTAATAAAATACCTATAAATTCTCCCTTATGGCAGATTATTACAAGCTTAAAACATTATCAAGGAATAAAATGAAACACTTTTATTTATTTATCATTACTTTAATATTTTTTAGTGCTTGTGGCACAAAAAGGGAGTATTACCAACCAACACAAGCAGAACAGCTTCCTTATAGCTCTCAAAGTATTAATGGTAAAATTATAAATTTCAATAACAATATAGCACAATTAAGCAATAATTCTTTTATAGATACTATGGGAAATATTATTAATTTTAAACTAGATAAAAATTATCATATTATAAATATGCAACAAGAAGAGGTTCTTATTGGCGATGATAATGGAAATTTTAAGATTTTAAATTTACAAGGTGATGAATTATTTTCTCATAAATTTAATGAAAGTGTAGTGAGTGCAAGTATAGATGGAGATGATATAGCTTTAATTTTAGCTAGCAATACCTTAGTATATGCAAATAAAAATCTTGGTATTAAAATGCTTCAAAATCTTGGCACAGCCTATGCTCAAGATAGTCGTTATGCTAATCCTTATTTTTTAAATACCATTATTATATATCCTATGCTTAATGGAAAATTAGCCATACTTAATAAAAGCACACTAAAAGTGAGTAAAGAAATTTTAGTAAGTAGTGAGGAATTTTTTAACAATATCATCTATCTTCATGTTAAAAATGATACTATGATTGCTGCAACTGCACAAAAAATCATCGTTGTTACTCCAAATAGAACCTTATATTTAAACGAAAATATTAAAGAAGTAAACACTAATGATAATGAAATTTTTGTACTAACAAAAGATGGAAGAGTTATTAAAAATGATTATAATCTTAGAAAAATCGATGAAGTAAAATTTCAGTTTGCTCTGTTTTCTAAAAGCACCTTGCACAATAACTCTTTGTATATTTTTGAAAAAACAGGTTATTTGATCAAGCTAAATACAAATTTGAAAGATTATACAGTATATAAACTAAGTGAAGCCGTTGATAAAAAAAGTTTTATGGCTAATAGTAAATTTTTCTTTCAAAATAAATTTTTACAATTAAACTAAAATGAATCAAGAGCTTAGTGATATTCTTATAAAATATGGGATTGTTTTAAAAAATACTAAATCCTTAGATATCCATGCTTTTAGTAAAAAGAAAAAATTAATTTGTATTTATGGAGAGAATACAAATAAACAATGTTGTTTGATTTTATTTTCTTTTACAAAACGTAAAATTTTAACAAAAGAAAGTTTAGATTTTGAAGATATTTTTCAAAATATAAACCAAACTCTAAACTTAAATTTTCAAAATTATTTTATATTTCACCAAGCTTTAATTTGTTCTAAAGCAAAAGAATATCTAGCTACCAAAGGGATTAAAAATTATGCTTTTATGTGATATTGGTAACACAACCGCTAGTTTTCTAAATGAGCAAAAATTTTATTCTATGAGTATTGAGCAGTTTTTACAATACGAACCTACACAAAAAGTATTTTATATCAATGTAAATCCAAATTTAGAGCAAAGATTAGAACAAAATCCTTTATTTATCAATCTTGCCTCATATTTTAATTTTGATACTATTTATGAGAATTTAGGGGTTGATAGAATAGCAGCATGTTACACTATAGAAGATGGTGTTGTAGTTGATGCGGGTTCTGCAATAACTGTAGATATTATTTCTAATTCTATTCATCTTGGGGGATTTATACTCCCAGGTATTGAAAGCTATAAAAAGTCTTTTTCCAATATTTCATCACGTTTAAGATACGAGCTAAATACACAGATTAATTTTGATGCTTTCCCTCAAAGAACCGTTGATGCTTTAAGTTATGGAGTTTTTAAAAGCATATATTTACTTATAAAAGATAGTGCATATGATAAAAAATTATATTTTACAGGCGGAGATGGGCAATTTCTTGCAAATTTTTTCGACTATGCAATTTATGATAAATTTTTAATTTTTAGAGGTATGAAAAAAGCTGTTTGTGAAAATTTTATACTTTAAAATTTATTTCTATACCCAAGCGCTTGAAATTATAAAATTTATTTACTCAAAACAACTATATTTTGATATTATTAGCAAAATCAAACACACAAAAGGAATTGATAACAATGGATCAAAAACATTTTGATACCGTGGTAATTGGCGGTGGGATTTCTGGTGCTGCAGTATTTTACGAGCTGGCTAGATACACAAATATTCAAAATATTGCTTTGTTAGAAAAATACAATAGCGCTGCAACTTTAAATAGCCATAGCACAAGCAATTCACAAACTATCCACTGTGGTGATATAGAGACAAATTACACTTTAGAAAAAGCAAAAAAAGTTAAAACAACAGCAGATATGATTGTAAAATATGGTCTTTTGCAAAATGCACAAAATAAGTTTATGCACTCACACCAAAAACTCGCACTTGCAGTTGGAGACAAAGAATGCGAGTATATGAAAAATAGATATGAAGAATTTAAAGAATTATATCCTTATATTAAATTTTATACTAAAGATGAAATTAAGCAAATAGAACCTAATGTTGTATTAGGCGAAGATGGCATAAATGATAGAACCGATGAAGTAGTAGCTATGGGTGTAGAAGCAGGAGCGGTTTATACTACAGTAGATTTTGGCTTGATGAGTCAAAATCTTATAGAGCAAGCTTGCAAACAAGGAAAAAATACTCATGTTGCCTATAATCAAGAAGTTGTGTTTATAGAAAAAAAAGATGATATTTTTTATATTAAAACAAAAGATTTTAAAGAATATAGCGCGAAATCTATTATAGTAAATGCGGGAGCGCATTCTTTATTTTTGGCACATAAAATGGGTATAGGATTAGATAAATCTTGCTTTCCGGTTGCAGGAAGTTTTTATATGTCTAAAAGAAAAATTTTAAATGGTAAAGTTTACATGGTGCAAAATCCAAAACTACCATTTGCTGCGCTACATGGTGATCCTGATTTATTAGCTAATATGAATACACGCTTTGGCCCTACTGCCTTAGTTATCCCTATGTTAGAAAGATACCATGGTTTTAAATCACTACCTGAATTTTTCAAAACACTTAACTTAGACATGAATGTAGTCAAAATTTGCCTTAATCTTTTTAAAGATTCTACTATTAGAAATTATATTCTTTATAATTATTTGTTTGAAATTCCTTATATTAACAAAAGACTTTTTGTAAAAGATGCAAGAAAAATAGTTCCTAGTTTGAAAACAGATGATATATACTATGCTAAAAATTTTGGCGGAGTACGTCCTCAAGTACTTGATAAAAAGGCAGGAGAATTAATGCTTGGTGAAGCAAGTATCACTGAAATTCCAGGTATAATTTTCAATATGACACCAAGTCCAGGTGCTACAAGCTGTCTTGGCAATGGTTATAGAGATGCAAAACTTATTTGTCAATACTTGGGTGCTAATTTTAATGAGGATTTATTTACTAGTGAACTACTATAAAAAGGATAAAAAATGCTAAAAAAAACAAAAATAGTTGCAACGATTGGACCAGCAAGTGAAAACGAAGCTACAATAAGACAAATGATTATTAATGGGGTGAATGTTTTTCGTTTAAATTTTTCACATGGAACCCATGAGTATCATAGTCAAAATCTAACTACTATTAGAAAAGTAGCAACTGAACTTAATGCAAGAATTGGAATTTTACAAGATATTAGCGGACCAAAAATTAGAACCTTAAAAATTCCAGAAGCTTTTGAATTAAAAAATGGAGATAGACTAGACTTTTACAAGGATACTTTTGAAGGAGAAAAACTTTCTAATGAACATTATAAAGTCTGTATTAATCATCCTGAAATTCTTTCAATGCTAAAGGTAGGAGAATACATCTATCTTTGTGATGGCTCCATCAAAACTAAAGTAGTGCAAGTTGAAAAAGATTTTATCCAAACCCAAGTAGAAAATAGCGGGGTGCTTAGTTCAAACAAGGGAATTAATTTTCCTAATACAAAAATTAATATCGATGTTATCACCCAAAAAGATAAAGACGATCTTGCATGGGGTATTAAAAATGATGTTGACTTTTTAGCCATCTCTTTTGTACAAAATGCTCATGATATTGATGAAGTTAAGAAAATACTTGATGAAAATAATGCCAAAATTGCTATTTTTGCAAAAATAGAAAAATTTGATGCTGTTGAAAATATCGATGAAATCATAAATTGCAGTGATGGTATAATGGTAGCAAGAGGGGATTTGGGTATTGAAGTGCCTTATTATAGAGTTCCGAATATACAAAAACTCATCATTAAAAAAGCCAATGAAGCTAATAAACCTGTCATTACTGCTACTCAAATGCTTTTTTCACTTGCAAAATCCAAAACTGCCACAAGAGCTGAAATTTCAGATGTTGCTAATGCTGTGCTTGATGGCACTGATGCAGTTATGCTTAGCGAAGAAAGTGCGGTAGGGATTGATCCGGCAAATGCAGTTGATATTATGACTCAAACCATTATAGAAACAGAAAAAAACTATCCTTATGAAAAATTTGAAACCTTTAAATGTTTCAATGAAACCGATATTATTGCTAAATCAAGCACACAACTAGCAACCGATTTAAATGCAAATGCAATTTTTACCATCACAAGTAGTGGTGCTTCTGCGGTTAAAACAGCAAGATATCGTCCAAAAATGGATATCATAGCTATTACTCATTCTAAAAAAGCTTTAAATTTTTTAAGTATAGTTTGGGGAGTTCAACCTGCTATATTAATAGAAAAACATGAAAATTTAACAGAGCTTTTAAGCAATTCTGTAAAACTTGGAGTCGAAAAAGGCCTTATGAAAAAAGATGGAGTTTATACTCTTACTGCAGGTTTTCCAATAGGTGTTGCAGGAAGTACAAATTTAATTAGAATTTTACAAAAAGATCAAATTGAATATTATTTAAGTTTGGGAAAATAACCCAAACTTAATATTCTTCTTCTATCAAATCACATAAACAATGTATAATTAAAATATGCATTTCTTGAATTCTAGCTGTATCATCGCTTGGAATGACTATATTTATGCTCACATAGTTCATTCATCACTCCACCACCCTTTCCACTGAGTCCTATACACTTAGCACCAATTTCTCTAGCTTTTTCAAAAGCTTTAATCACATTTGGACTTTTTCCACTAGTAGAAATTCCAATCAACACATCATTATCACTAGCTAAAGCTTCAACTTGTCTTGAAAAAACAAATTCAAAACCATAATCATTTCCTATAGCACTTAAAGCAGAAGTATCAGTGCTTAGAGCAATAGCAGCTAAAGCCTTTCTTTCTTTTTTATATCTTCCGCTAAGTTCAGCTGCAAAATGCTGGCTATCTGCAGCGCTTCCACCATTTCCACAAATTAAAATTTTCCCACCACTTTTCAAGCACACTTTTAACTCTTGAGCAACCATAGCAATTTGCTCTTTTAAACTCAAACTTTGTTCTAAAGTTTTTTGATGTTGAATAAATTCCTTTTCGATTTTATTTATCATTTGCAATCCTATTAATTATATTGGTAGTGCTAAATCCATCTTCAAAGTCGATCAATTCTACTTTTTTTACTAAATTTGAACCCACTACCTCTTTGTCTTTATAATCAGCTCCCTTAACTAGCACATCAGGTTTTAAAAACTCTATCAATTCATAAGGAGTATCCTCATCAAAAATCACTACATAATCTACAAAATACATGCTCGCAAGCATACATGCACGTTGAAACTCTAAATTTATAGGTCTTGAATTTCCTTTTAGTCTTTTTACGCTTTCATCTGAATTTAAACCTACAACTAAGATATCTCCTAATTTTTTAGCTTTTTCAAGATATTTTATATGACCATAATGCATAATATCAAAACACCCGTTGGTAAAAACTACTTTTTGATCTTGTAGCAATTTTACAAGCTCTTCTTTGCTTTTAATTTTATCTTCAAAAGAAGCTTTTTTGAGGTTTTTTATCTCTTCTAAACTTACACTCACACTTCCTACTTTTGCTACCACAACAGCTGCTGCATCATTTGCTAGCTCGCACGCTTTTACAATATCAACTTTTAAAGCCAAAGCATAAGCAAGCATAGCTATAACACTATCTCCAGCTCCTGTTACATCATAAACCTCCAAGGCTTTTGCAGGAATAATATGTAATTTTTCATCAAAAAGTGCTATTCCTTCTTCAGATAAAGTTATGATAGAATAAGCTAAATTTAAATCATCTTTTAATTTTTTCAAAGCTTTTTCTAAATTATCAATTTTTTCTACACCCAAAGCTTGAATAGCTTCTTTTTTATTTGGAGTTAGCAAGGTTGCATTTTGATATTTGCTAAAATCACTTCCTTTTGGATCAATCAAAATAGGTAAATTTAAAGTATTTGCATGCTCTATCAAAGCTTTTGTTACTTTTGAAGTTAAAACTCCTTTGGCATAATCACTCAAAACAATCGCATCATAATCTTTTGCGATTTTTTTATACTCTTTGATAATTTCATCTTCTAATTTAGTATCAAAATCATTCTCATCATCAAGTCTTAAAACTTGCTGAGAATGTGATAAAACTCTGCTCTTAAGAGGGGTTTTTCTATCTTTTTCTACTAATAATTTTGCATTTAAATTCTCTTTTAAAAATCTTCCACTCTCATCATCACCCACAAGCCCTAGAGCAAAAACCTCGGCACCAAGACTTTTTAAATTTGCATATACATTACCAGCTCCACCTAGTCTTTTATCTTCTTTTTGTGATTTCATCACCATTACAGGAGCTTCTGGAGAAATTCTAGTACAATCACACCATATATAATGATCCACCATAAAATCCCCAACAACTAAAATTTTTGGCTTTTTAGAACTTAAAAAATCAAGCATTTACTTCCTTTTCATAAAGCCTTTTAATCTCATCTAAATAATCTTTTATTCCTTCTTCAAGACTAAATTTAGCTTTATATGAAAAACTCTCATCTAATTTTGCTTGAGTATGAAATTGATAAGCGTTTTTATAAGGATTAGGAATATACTCACAAGGATAATTAGTGTTTAATTCTTTTTGTAAAATATCAACTATATCTTGAAAAGTTCTTGCCTTACCTGTAGCTACATTATAAATTCCGCTTTTTGCTTCTAAAGCTTGCAAATTTGCACTCACAACATCTTTAATATATACAAAATCACGATAAATTTGATCACTTCCTTCAAATAAACGCGGACTTTTGCCCGCTAAAATTTGATGTCCAAATTGCAAAATCATAGAAGCAGTGCTATTTTTAAAAAATTCTCCCTTGCCATATACATTAAAATATCTAAGCCCGACTATATGCATTTTATCAAAGTATTTTTTTGCTAATTTATCCATCATTAATTTTGAAAATGCATAAGGGTTTTTAGGGGCTTCACTTAAATTTACAGTTTGCGGGCTTGGAGCATCTCCATAAACTGAGGCTGAACTCGCATAGATTAGTTTTGCGTTAAGTTCTAAAGCAAGTTCTATAAAATCTTTAAAAGTGTTTAAATTAGTCTTTAAAACTTTGTTTTGATCATAAACAGTTGTATCTGAAATTGCGGCCTTATGAAAGATCGCATCGGGTTTAAAATCTTTTATAACTTTTAAAGTTCTTTCATCATTAATATCACCCACATAAAGCTCACCTTCAAAATCTAAAATATTTTTAAAATGACCAAAGCTTTCTAAATTTCCATTTTCAAAAGTAGTGCTTGAACGCATTTTATCTACAATCAAAACTTCATGTTTATCTTGAAGTTCTAAAGCAAGTGCAGAGCCTATAAAACCTGCTCCACCCGTTATCACTATTTTCATTTTCTATCCTTTAAATAATGCAAAAGTTCTTTTAAATTTTTAAAGACCTTATAGTTTTTATCATCATTATAATTTTCATTAATCAAAAATAGATTTTTTACACCAGCATTAATTCCAGCTTGCATATCGCTTAAATTATCCCCTATAAAAAAAGATTGTGAAAAATCTATATCAAATTCTTGTTGTGCTTTTAAAAGCATGCCAGGTTTTGGCTTACGACATTCACAATTTTCTAAATGCGGGCAGTGATAAATTTTTTCTATTCTAATGTTTCTTTTTAAAAATTCATCCAGCATATATGAACTTAAAATTTCAAAATCTTTTTCACTATAATAAGCTCTTGCAATGCCTGATTGATTAGTAGCTACAAAAATTAAAAAATTTTGCTTTTGAAAAAATTCGCAAAGTTCAAAAATACCATCACAAAATTCAAAATCACTGATCTTATGAACGTATTTTTTATCTATATTAATAATCCCATCTCTATCTAAAAATAACACCCTTGTTTTCATAAAAAAATTATAATGTATTTTTATTAAGATTTTTATAATTTATCAAGCAAAAAAGTTTTTTAAGCGACTTTAAATAAAAAAAGCTTATAATTCAAAACATTTTATTTTCAATTTATATAGGAGTGATACAATGAAAAAGCTACTTGTTTTATCAGCTTTAGCATGTCTTGGTGTTTCAGCTTTTGCTGCAGATGGTGCTACACTTTACAAAAAATGTGCAGTATGTCATGGTGCTAAAGCAGATAAAGTTTATCTTAACAAAGTTCCTGCTTTAAATTCTTTAACTGCAGCTGAAAGATTGCAATACATGAAAGACTATGCAGCAGGTAAAAGAAATGCTTATGGTCAAGGTGCTATCATGAAAATCAACCTTAAAGGTTTAACAGAAGCAGATTTCAAAGCAATTGAAGAATATATCGAAAGCTTAAAAAAATAATTTAACAGCCTTTATGGCTGTTTTTTGTTCTTTTCCAAAGCTTCTTTTTTTCTTTTTTCTAAAATCACCGCGTCATTTAAAGCTTCTTCACTATCATTTAAAGTAGTAAATTTATAATCATCATCAAATTGTTTATTCTTTATACCCCAAAGCAAAGCGCAAATTGCCAAAAACAAAGCAACCAAAGAAACGCCTATCATCATCATTAAAACACCGTTCATTTTTTAATCCTTAAAGCATTTAAAATCACTATTATACTACTAAAAGACATTGATAAAGCCGCGATTAAGGGATTAATCAAACCAAAAAAAGCTAAAGGCATGCTCAAGGCATTATAAAATAAAGAAAAAGCCAAATTTTGTTTAATAATTTGATAAGTTTTTTTAGCTATTTGTATGGCTTTTTGTAAGCTTTTTAGGTCATTTTTTAACAATATAATATCACTATTTTCCATAGCAAGCTCAGAACCTTCTTTTAAAGAAACCCCAACACCTGCATAAGAAAGTGCTAAAGCATCATTTACCCCATCTCCTACCATTAAAACCTTACCTGTTTGATTTAAATTAGCTATTATTTGCATTTTATCTTCTGGCATACACGAGGCTTTGAAATTATTTATTTTTAATTTTTCAGCCACCTTGCTCACAGCAGATAAATTATCACCACTTAACATATAAATTTGCATTTTACATTCTTTCATAAATCTAATCAACTCTTCAGAGCTTTCTCTCATACTATCTTCTAACTCAAAAACTGCTAATATAATTTTATTTTTAGCAAATATAAAATGCGTGGTTTGAAATTCTTGTACTTGCATATGATTTTCTTTGAAAAATTTCTCATTTCCTCCCAAAAATTCATCTTTGCCCAAAAAGGCTTTATAACCTCTTGCTTGAAAATTTTGAACTTTTTCAAATTCTATTCTGCCATCGATTTTTTCATCTAAAAATTTCAAAATGCTTTTAGCCACTGGGTGGTTAGTTAGGTGTAAGAAATTTAATAACTCATTTTTATCCAAACTCTCATCCAAAAAGCTTTTTTTAACTTCTAGGCTAGCCTTTGTTAAAACCCCTGTTTTATCAAACACAACCACATTACACTTGCTCAAATCCTCCACAACACCTGCTTCTTTAAATAAAATTTTTTCTTTCAAACCAGCACTAATTGCTACTAAAGAACTCACCGGAGTAGCCAAAGCTAAAGCACATGGACAAGCTATAATTAACACAGAAACCATGCGTATCATAGCCTCTTCAAAACCCAAATTTAACACAAAAAAAGTAAAAGCAAAACAAAGTAAAGCACAAGTTAAGATAATAGGTGAAAAATACTTACTTACTTGCTGTACCATTTTTTCTATTTTGGCTTTTTTTGAACTGGAGTTTTCAAGTAAATTAATAATCCTAGCTAATTTAGAATCCTTATAAAGCGCATTTGCCCTATATAAAGCATTCCCGCTTAAAACCAAAGAAGCAGAATAAATCATATCATCTTTTTGCACATCAAGCGGTAGACTCTCTCCACTTAAACTAGACATATCCAAGCTAATATTACCACTAATACACACTCCATCTATTAAAATTCTATCGCCTTCTTTTAACTCTATAATATCTCCTATTTGTACTTCTTCTACATCGATATTTTCTATTTTATCATTTTTTAAAACCCTTACTTCACTACTTAAAAACGATCGTAAATGATCAAGCGTATCAAGAGCTTTTTTCTTACTTAAAAGCTCTAAGTACTTTCCTATAAAAACAAAACAAATAATCATCGCCACAGAATCAAAATACACTTGCGAAGCTCTTGAAAACATTGCCCATATTGAATATATATAAGCTAAACTTGCCCCGCTAATTACCAAAGTATCCATATTAACACTTTTAAATTTCAAAGCATAATAGGCATTTTTATAAAAGATTGAGCCTGTATAAAAAAGCACAGGAGTACAAAGTAAAAATTCAGCAAAATGTAAAATATCCTTAGTATCAGCTTCCATGCCACTAAAAAACCCAGCATACTTGGCTACAGATATCCACATGATATTCATCACACAGGCTATGGCAACTATTAATTTTGCATAAAAATCTCTTTTAGTTTGGGTTGCTCTTTGTTCATTCTTTGTAGGCAAATACACACTAGCTTTATAACCAATACTTTCTATGCTTTGGATAATTTTTGCTAAATTTATACTTTTTTCATCAAAAACAATTCTAGCTTTATGAGTAATAGAATTAATATCAACTTCTATCACCCCTTCACTTTTAATGAGAATTTTTTCATTAAGCCAAACACAGGCAGCACAATGAATTTCTTCTATAAGTAAAAAAATCTCACTAAAACCTTCTTTGGTTTGTTGTATGTATTTTTCATAATCTTTAACATTATGTTCTATTATGGCAGGAGTTAGGGTTTGATTGCCAAGTTTTTCATAAAATTCTTCCAAATTATTTTCTTGTAAAATCTCATAAACACTCTCACAGCCTTTACAACAAAAATAATTTCCATTTTTTTCTATCATTTGATCTTGTCTGAAACTTAACTGGCAGTGTTTACATTTCATCTTATACTTTCTTCAATAATTTTTTACAATATTTTATCATTTTTTTAAAATCACTATTTTAAAAATTATTTACAAAGCTATATTATAATTTTAAAAATTTGACAAAGAAGCATTTTTTTGAATAAAATCTCTTATTCATTATTAAATACTACATTTTCTACATTTTAGAGGATATATGGAAAATACAAAAGAAAAAAAACAACATCAAAGAACACACATTCCAGTGGAAGGTTATAAGATAGAAGATTTAAAGTTGCTTGATCTAGAAAGCTTAGTTAAAATTGCTAATGAAGCAGAAATAGAAAACCCAAGAGAATTTAGAAGACAAGATCTTATTTTTGAAATTCTAAAAGCACAAACCAAAAAAGGTGGCTTTATACTCTTTACAGGAATTTTAGAAATTTCACCTGAAGGCTATGGCTTTTTGCGTGGAATGGATTCAAATTTAAGCGATAGTGTAAATGATGCTTATGTATCAAACTCACAAATTCGCAAATTTGCTCTGCGTGTTGGAGATATAGTTACTGGTCAAGTTAGAGAACCAAAAGATCAAGAAAAATACTATGCTTTGTTAAAAATTGAAGCGATTAATTATCTTCCATTAAAAGAAGCTAGAGAAAGACCTTTATTTGACAATCTTACTCCAATTTTTCCAACTGAAAAAATCAAATTAGAATACGATCCTTTAAAACTAACAGGTAGAATGCTTGATTTATTTGCTCCTATAGGAAAAGGTCAAAGAAGCTTAATTGTAGCACCTCCAAGAACTGGTAAAACTGAGCTAATGAAAGAACTAGCTACTGCTATTGCTAAAAATCACCCAGAGGCTCATTTGATTGTGCTTTTAGTAGATGAGCGCCCTGAAGAAGTTACAGATATGCAAAGATGTGTTAAAGGTGAGGTTTTTAGCTCTACTTTTGACTTACCTGCTTATAATCATGTTAGAGTAGCTGAGCTTGTTATAGAAAAAGCAAAAAGAATGGTAGAAACAGGCAAAGATGTCATTATCTTGCTTGATTCTATTACAAGATTAGCAAGAGCTTATAATACTGCTACGCCAAGTAGTGGTAAGGTTTTAAGCGGTGGGGTTGATGCAAATGCCTTACATAAACCAAAACGCTTTTTTGGTGCAGCTAGAAATATAGAGCATGGTGGCTCATTAACCATTATAGCAACTGCTTTAATAGAAACAGGATCAAGAATGGATGAAGTAATTTTTGAAGAATTTAAAGGAACAGGAAATAGTGAAATCGTTCTTGATAGAAATATTTCAGACAGAAGAATTTACCCTGCAATTAACATCATAAAATCAGGAACTAGAAAAGAAGAATTACTTCAAGGTGTTGAAAAACTTCAAAAAATTTGGGCAATTAGATCAGCTATTTCACAAATGGATGACATAGAGGCTTTAAAATTCTTATACTCTAAAATGCTAAAAACTAAAAGCAATGAAGAGTTATTATCTATCATGAATGAGTAGTAATGCTTCAAGCTCTTGCTGTTAAATACAGACCAAAAAATTTTAATGAGCTTGTAGGGCAAAATACTGTTTCTACAAGCTTAAAATATGCTCTTGAAAATAATCGCTTAGCACATGCTTATTTGTTTTCAGGATTACGCGGAAGCGGAAAGACTTCAAGTGCAAGAATTTTTTCAAGAGCTCTAGTATGCGAAAAGGGACCAAGTGCTAACCCTTGTGGAGAATGCTCTCAATGTTTATCTTCACTTAGTGGCTCTAATATAGACATTATAGAAATGGATGCTGCAAGCCATAGAAGCTTAGAAGATATACAAGAGCTTATCGAGCAAGTCAAATACGCTCCATCTTTAGCTAGGTTTAAAATTTTTATTATCGATGAAGTGCATATGCTCACCCCACAAGCTGCAAATGCCTTGCTTAAGACCTTAGAAGAGCCACCAAGTTATGTAAAATTTATACTAGCAACAACTGACCCTTTAAAACTTCCTGCTACGGTTCTTTCAAGAACTCAGCATTTTAGATTTAAGCAAATTTCTACCCATGATATCTTAAATCATCTTGAATGGATTTTAGAAAAAGAAAATATCAATTATGAAAAAGAAGCTTTAAAACTCATTGCAAGAAGCGGAAATGGTTCTTTAAGAGATACCCTAACCTTGCTAGATCAAGCCATAGTATATTGTCAAAATGATATACAAACACAAAAAATCACTGCTATGCTAGGCTTTTTAGATCCAGCTAAAATTGAAGAATTTTATCAAGCCATTTTAGCCAATGATAAAGATAAAGTTCTTGAGTTTTTAAAAGAATTTGAAGATTATGAGGCAAGTAATGTCATTGATGAGATGATATTTTTTTTAAAAGAAGCTTTTTTTGCCAAAAATAATCTTTTTTCTATGCTAATTTATGAAAGATTTTTTAGAATTCTTTCACGCGCTAAGACTATGTTAAATTCTAGTGATGATGATAGTTTTGTGCTTTGTGTTATGGCTTTCATGCTTATAGAAGCAACTTATCTAAAAAGCATTGATGAGGCTATTAAAGGTTCAAAGCAAGATAGCATGCCAAATCCAAAACAACAAGAAACTCCTTCTATTCAACAAACCCCTAAAGAAGAAAAACTTAGTCCTTATGAAAATCTCTTAAAAGCAATATATAAAAGAGATTATGACTTAGCTGAAGTTTTCAAAAAAACCACACAGTTTGTTTCTTTTGAAGATGACATTTTAAGCATTAGCTCACATGCTAAAGATGATGATAGAATGGTTTTAAACAATGGTTTTAAATTAATCAAAACATTACTTCATGAGCTTTTTGGAGAAAAAGCACAAATTAAAATCCAAAAAATAGAAACCATAGATACTCAAAAACTACAAGATATATTCAAAACTCCTATAAAACAAGAAGTAAAAAACACACCAAATTTAAATGAACATTTTGAAAATTTTAAAAAAGACGCTAAAAAATACGATCCTAAAGATGAAACCAAAGAAGCTCTTAATAAGCTCTTTGGTTCTCCGACAATACTAAATTAAAAACTACCATTGATTGAAATATAAATTCTTCTTCCCTCTTCTATACGGTTATAAGTATTTACCCAAACATCTTTGCCATCACTCTTATAAGAATCCCAATCATTTGTAAAACTTTTATCAAAAAGATTATAAATTGCTGCATTGATGTTCCAATTTTTATTGATATCATAACGCACACCCATAGAAGCTAAAAAGACATCTTGATAATATTCTCTATTAATATTTGTATCGCCCATATAACGATCTATTTGCCACTCACCTTTTACCCATGGAGTGAATTTATTAAAGATATTATAACTTGCTTTTAACATGATATTGTGTTTTAAACTATCAATTTCTGGCTTTCCTATCACAGCCTTATCTTGCGCATCTTTTACTTCACTATCAAGATAAGTATAAGCTAAATCTAGATTTAAATGATCTATAGGAGTAATCCCTGCTCCAAGCTCTATGCCTTTGTATTCAACCTTGCCATGATTAATCGCTTGATAACAACTATCAGCTTCACATTTTCCAATACCAGAAATCATACTGCCATTGCTAAATTTTTGACTAGAAATTTTATCTTTGAAATTTGTTAAAAAGCCGGTTGCTGAAATATAAAATAAGTCATTATTATAAACAGCGGCTAATTCATAATTAAGCGATGTTTCTTCTTTTAAATTTGGATTTCCATAAACAGGAATTTTTCCTTGTCCACTGTAATTATAAGTTCCTGCTATCAATCTATTAGCATATGGAGTTCTAAAGCCAGTTGAAACACCACCCTTTAAAGTAAGTTCGCTAGTAGGATTATAAACCAAATAAGCCCTTGGTGAAATATTATTTCCAAAAATTTCATGATGATTATATCTTGCGCCAAAAGTAAATCTCAAATCATCTCTTATACTATATTCATCTTCCGCAAAAAAAGCTAATAAATACTGATCAAAATTCGTTGGATTAGCGATTTTATCTTGCATTTTTTCAAGTCTATATTCACCACCCACGCTTAAAATATGACTTTGGCCTAAAGGAATAACTGATCTTGTATCTACAATAATATCTTCAGCAACTATATCTCTATTTTGCCCTAAAAATGGCTGATTTGCTTGGCCAACCACCTCACGCCCATCGTTACTTACACGGTTATACTGCAAAGTAGAAGTAATCGAAAAATCTTCATACACACCCTCATGACTTAAATAAGTTACCAACTTATCCACTTGCATAGTGTCTGTATAACCACCTGTTAAAGAGCCATCATTTTTATCTGTTGGTTTTGTTAATGTGCCTAGTTGACCTTTTTTGTTATCATAATGATTTCTTGAAAAATCAATGTCAAATATCAAAGTATTATAATCATCTACTAAGTAATTTAACCTAGTTCCTAAACTAAAATTATTTGCTTTTGTAGGACTTTGCGCTTGATCACCTTGCACTCTTTGTCCACTTCCATTGCTAAATTCAACATTAGATTGTTCCCTATAAAACTCTCTAAAACGTAAGGTTAATCCTAGGCGATCATTCATCAACGGGCCGCTTGAATATATACTTGTACCATAAGTATTACCCCATTCTTTATGTGCATTAAAAATACTATCTAGACTAACTGATGTTTCCCATTTATCACTTACTTTTTTTGTGATGATATTTACAACACCACCTAAAGCTTCGGAACCATATAAAGTACTCATTGGTCCTTTGATTACTTCTATTCTTTCTATGCTAGAAATTGGAGGTAGGAATGAATTTGAAATTTCATTAAAACCATTAGGCCCTACTTCTCCGCCTATACCTTGACGGCGTCCGTCAATTAAAATTAAAGTATATCCAGTAATACCTCTCATGGTAATATTATAAGATCCAGTTTTTCCTTTGCTAGCAAATAAATCCACACCAGGAATATCAGCAATAGCTTCGGCAACATCTCTATAAGGCTTACTTTCCAAATCTTTTTTGCTAATCACATTTATAGTAGCAGGGGCTTCTTTAATATCTTGAGAAAAACCAGAAGCACTTACTATGGAGCTATCTAATAAAACTTCTTGCGATAAAGCATTGCAGACCAAAAAACTAGCAACACAAAATGATAAACAATGTTTTTTCATTATTTCCTTTCTTATAAATATATTTTCAAAACTGAAATATTATGATAATAATTATTAATTTAAAATAAATTTATTGTATCAATTATGATAATTGTTATTAATAAAAAATTTAATTTTTAGTAATATAATCACAAAAAAATAAAACGAGGATAAGATGGAATTTTTAAAAACTTACATTGACTTAATTATATTTATTGTTTTAGGAATAATGGCATTTATTGCTATATGGTGCACTATAGAACGTATATTGTTTTTTAGAAAAATTAAGCTAAATGATTATCAGTGTCAAGAAAAATTTGATGATGCAATTAGTGAAAACCTCACCATGCTTTATATTATTTACACTAATGCTCCTTATGTAGGACTTTTGGGAACTGTAGTGGGAATTATGATTACATTTTACGACATGGGTGCAAGTGGGAATATTGATGTTAAATCTATTGTTATTGGTTTATCATTAGCTTTAAAGGCTACAGCATTAGGAATTTTAGTTGCCATTCCTTCTTTGATGGCTTATAATGGATTACTTAGAAAAATATCAACCTTGAGTAATGCATATCGTATCTTTAAGGATAAAAATGCTTAAATTACCAAAAAATGAAGGCTTAAACATCATTCCTTTTATAGATATAATGCTTGTTTTGCTAGCTATTGTTTTAAGCATATCCACTTTTATCGCACATGGTGAAATCAAAATCAATCTACCTCAAAGTGAAAATTCAAATTCCATAAGTGAAAACAAAGACAAAATAAGTATTTTAATCAATAAAGAAAATGAATTTTATATCGATGGAAAAATAGCTTCCTTAGAAGAAATAAAAGCAAAATTTAACACTATAGATTCTAAAACATTAGTAGAGTTAAAAAGTGATAAAGAAGCAAAATTTGAAAGTTTTGTAAAAATTATTGATATTTTAAAAAATAAAAATCATGAAAATTTTCAAATTTTAACAGAGCAAAAAAGATGAAAACATTCATAAATAATCATAAAAATCAATCCTTTTTTATCACTTTATTTCTCTTTTTGCCTTTATTTTTTGTTTTTATTTATACTAAGAGTTTTTTACATATACAACATAGTACTTCAAAAGAAGAAAAATTTAATATAGCTATAAAACAATTTTTACAAGATTCCCCTAAGGCAAAAACCGAACAGCCTAAACAAGAAAAAATAAAAAAGCCAGAACAAACAAAAGAAAAGGCTATCATTCAACCTAAAAAAACAAATACTTTAACCAATACCAAAGCAATAAATCAATTAAATGAAAAAATAAAACCTCAAAAAACTATAGCACAAGAAAAAAACATTCCAACAACTTCTCAAGAAAGCATATCTTTAACTAATAACAATGAACTTTTAAAAGAAGTCAAACAAGCTATAGATAAAGCTTTAATCTTTCCTAGACAAGCCAAAAAAATGCGAATGAGTGGCGAAATTTTAGTAGAATTTACGTGGACTAAAGATAAAAATCTATTAAACTTAAAAATATTAAAACCATCAAAATATAAATTATTGAACGATAGTGCCTTAGAAACTATACGTATAGCATCTAAGAATTTTCCACAATATGAAAAAACTTTTCATATAAGAATACCCTTAATATATAAAATAAACTAAGCAAAATTGCTTAGTTTGTCTTGATTAAATTATGTCCTTTGTAGATCCCATAAATTTTATAATCTCCATTTTTAAGCATTAAAACCACAGGATATTCTTCTTCATAACCTTGCTCCATCCCAGGACTTCCCTGAGGCATACCAGGAGCAGAAATACCTATAACATCTTCAGGTTTATTTTTCAAAAGCCAAGCAACTGCATCTTCAGGCACATGCCCTTCTATAGCATAACCATCAATTACGCCAGTATGGCAACTTTGATACATAGGCTGAATATTCATTTTTTCTTTTATTTTTAAAAAATCCTCGCTTTTATGTATTTGCACTTTATAGCCCTTATCTTTCATATAATCAGCCCAAAGATCACAACATCCACAAGTAGGACTTTCATAAATATTTAATAATTTTTCATTAGCCAATAAAGCTGCAAAACCAAGCGATAAAGTTAAAAATAATTTTTTCATATATCCTCCAAAAAACAAAAATATAAAATACATTATAAAAATTAATATTTTTTATAAAACAAATAATTTTTATTTTAAAATCTATAAAAATACAAAAATACACTCTTATTTCACTCACAAATACTTATTTTTTACCTACAACAAAAACTCAACCCATATACTAAATAAAAACATTCAATGAACAATTTCAAACAAAATTTATAAACTCTATTAAAAACTTAAACCCAAATTTGTTATAAATATTTTAA
>NZ_JANQCX010000016.1:0-22955 GCF_024723575.1 Campylobacter sp. 2352 PW | reverse complement strand
AAAGAATTAATTTTGGAAAAGCTAAAAAAAGATGGATTTGAAGCCAATGAAAAATTGGAATTAGGTCATTTACAAGCTGAACTTTTTGATAATTATGTTGAAGATAAATTGATTGATCCTACTTTTGTGATAGATTTTCCTATTTCTATAAGTCCTTTATCTAGAAGAAGTGATAAAGATGCAGATATTGCTGAAAGATTTGAGTTGTTTATCGCAGGTAGAGAAATTGCTAATGGATTTAATGAGCTTAATGATCCTCTAGATCAATATGAGAGATTTTTAAAGCAAATTGAAGCAAAAAATGCAGGTGATGAAGAAGCATGCGAAATGGATGAGGATTTTGTTAATGCATTAGGTTATGCTATGGCACCAACTGCAGGACAAGGTATAGGAATAGATAGATTGGTTATGCTTTTAATTAATAAAAAATCAATTCGTGATGTAGTGCTTTTCCCAGCCATGAGACCACTTAAAAATGAGATAAAAGGAGAGTAAATGTTGGAAAAATTTGATAAAGAAATTTTTGATTTAACCCAAAAAGAGTTAGCAAGACAATGCGATGGTCTTGAAATGATAGCAAGTGAAAATTTTACCATACCAGAAGTTATGGAGGTAATGGGAAGTATTTTAACAAATAAATATGCAGAAGGCTATCCTGGTAAAAGATATTATGGTGGATGTGAATTTGTTGATGAGATTGAAACGATTGCTATAGAAAGATGTAAAAAACTTTTTAATTGTAATTTTGCCAATGTGCAACCTAATTCAGGCTCACAAGCAAATCAAGGTGTATATATGGCATTGTTAAATCCAGGTGATAGAATTTTGGGTATGGATTTAAGCCATGGAGGACACCTAACTCATGGTTCTAAAGTAAGTTCTTCTGGAAAGGTTTATGAAAGCTTTTTTTATGGAGTTGAGCTTGATGGAAGAATTAATTATGATAAAGTTAGAGAGATAGCAAAAGAGATTAAACCAAAACTTATTGTTTGTGGTGCTAGTGCTTATCCTAGAGTGATTGATTTTGCCAAATTTAGAGAAATAGCAGATGAGGTTGGCGCGTACTTGTTTGCTGATATTGCACATATTGCAGGTTTGGTTGTAGCGGGTGAGCATCCTAGTCCATTTCCTTATGCTCATGTTGTAAGTTCTACTACACATAAAACTTTAAGAGGTCCAAGGGGCGGGATTATCATGTGTAATGATGAAGAAATTGCTAAAAAAATAAATTCTGCAATTTTTCCAGGCATTCAAGGTGGTCCATTAATGCATGTAATTGCTGCTAAGGCTGTTGGATTTAAATATAATTTAAGTGATGAGTGGAAAATTTATGCTAAGCAAATCATCAAAAATACTGCTACTTTGGCACAAGTTTTAATAGATAGAAAATATGATTTAGTCAGCGGTGGTACTGATAATCATTTGATTTTATTAAGCTTTTTAAATAAAGAATTTAGTGGTAAAGATGCAGATTTAGCGCTAGAAAGAGCAGGTATTACAGCTAATAAAAATACTATTCCAGGTGAAACTAGAAGTCCTTTTGTAACGAGTGGTTTAAGACTTGGAACAGCAGCTTTAACAGCAAGAGGTTTTAAAGAAGAGCAAATTTCTATTGTTGCAAATTATATAGCTGATATTTTAGATGATATACAAAATACAAAATTACAAGAGGAAATTAAGGTTAAACTGAAGGATTTAGCAAGTAATTTTATTATTTATGAAAGGGCTTTATTTTGATTACAACAATGGATTTAGCTTTAATTAAAATGGTTACAAGCCATTATTATATAAAGCGTGATACTATAGTAAATAAATACGAATACAAGGGTAGAATTTTCTTTGATAAATTTGAAAAAGTTAATGCCCCATTAACCGCTAGTGTTATACAAGAGCATATGGAAAAAAAGATAATTGTGGCGCATTCTTTGATCAATAGTTTTGATAAGGTTGAAAATATTGTATTTGATTATAACGGTTTTAACGCGGAGCGTTTTTGGCATAGAGCACAGCTTGTTTTAAGAGAAGAAGGTTTTATTAATTTTACTGCTTATAGAACAAGAACTAATAATCATTTACATTTGTATATTCATAAAGGACATACAACTTTTAACGAGGCTTGTTCTTTGGGCTCAAAACTATCTTTACTTTTTTCTCAAAAGATGCCAGTAGAGTGGAAGGTTTTTCCTAGTATGGATATACCTAGAGAATTTAATATATTAACCTTGCCTTATGAAGTTTATCAAAAAGAACGTGGTGCTTCTTGGTCTAAACATATGTAATTTTGAAAGGATGAAAAATGGAAGAAAACAATAAAAACGAATTTGATGATATAATTTTGCAAAAAAGCAATAAAAGCGAAAAACTTAAAAAAATTTTACTTAGATCGATTATTTTAATCATTGTATTTTTAGTTGTTATGATAGCAATGAAGCTAATTAATGACCCAGGTGAAGAAAAAACATTACAAATGCCATCAGAACCACAAGAGCAAGCTGCTTATGAAAATAATTTTAATTCTTTGCCTATTACAGATAGTGCTAAAGAAGAGGATGAATTTGAAGCTTTAGCTAGAAAATTAAAAGAAGAGAGTTCTTTGAATGATACAAATACTACCATAGAAGAAAAGCAAGAATTTCCAAGTAATAGTGTTTTAGATCAAATTACTACAATAGAGCCAAAAGAAGAGCCAGCTAAGGTGGAAGAAAAACAAGAAGAGATTAAACCTATGGAAAAATCTATAGAAAAACCAACTCAAAAACCTTCTGAAAAACCAAAAAATAATATAGTTGAAAAACCAAAAGCTCCAGAGCAAAGTAATACAAATGAATTATTTGAAAGTATCAAAACACCAAATGTTCAAACACAACTTCCTTCAGGTGCTTATATTCAAGTTTTTTCTTTAAATAGTTTAGATCCTAAATCAAAAGAATTAAATATACTTAAAGAAAATGGATATGATTATAAAATTTATAAAACAACAGTAAATGGCAAAGAGCTAACGAAAGTTTTAGTTGGACCTTATAAAGAGAGTGAATTAAAGACCGAATTAGAAAAAGTACGTTCTAAAATTGCAAAAGGTGCTTTTACATTTAGAGTAAAATGAAAACTTTTGCAGTTATAGGTGACCCTATTATGCATTCTAAATCTCCAAGAATGCATAATAATGCCTTGCAAACACTCAAAGAAGACGCAGTTTATACAAGATATCATCTAAAAGATAAAGCAAAACTAAAAGAGATTATTCAAAAGTTAGATGGTGCTAATATCACCATACCTTTTAAAGAAGCAGCTTGTAAAATAGCTGATTTTAAAGATGAAAGTGTTATACATATAGGCTCTGCTAATACCTTGTTAAATAAAAATAACAAAATTTATGCTTGTAATACAGATTATCTAGGATTTTTAAAAGCGATTGAAGATTTTTCTCTTATCAAAAATGCTTTGATTTTGGGTGCTGGGGGTACGGCTAAAGCTTTAGCATACGCTTTAAAATCTATATATATTGAAGTTACAGTAGCAAATCGTTCTAGTGCTAGATTTGAAAATTTAGCTAGCTATCCATGTTTTTTATATAATCAACTTGATTTAAGTAAAAAATTTGATTTGATTATCAATACAACTAGTGCAGGTTTAAATGATGAGAAATTACCTTGCCAAGAAGAGATTTTAAAAAGTATTTTTCAACATGCCAAATATGCTTTTGATGTGATATACGGTAAAAATACACCTTTTTTAAAATTAGCAAGAGAAAATGGCTTAAAAATAAAAGATGGTACACAAATGCTTTTATGGCAAGGTGTTTTTGCTCTTGAGTTATTTTTAGAATGTCAAAAAACAGAAGAAATTTTTAAAGCCATGAAAATGGCTTTAAAACTTCCTTAGTGGCTAAACCAAGATTTGATTTTATCAAACAAACTTTCTTGTTCTATAAAGCCTTCTTCATCTGCTAAGCCAAAACTTTTCTCAAGCTGCAATAGTAGATTTTTTTGTTCATCGGTAAGCGTTTTTGGAAATTTTATTTCAATTTGTACAATATGTGAGCCTAATTTTCCATTGTGAATATTTTTAACACCTTCGTTGGCTAATTCGAATTTTTGTTTATCTTTTGCACCGACTGGAAGTTTAAGATCAGCCTCTCCTCTTATAGTGGATACTTTAATAGTTTTTCCAAGAGCAGCTTGGGTAAAAAATACAGGTACTATGGTATAGATATCATCATCATGTCTGATAAATTTATCATCATCTTCTACGATTATTTTGATATATAAATCACCTCTTTGAGAAGAATTTGGAAGCTTATTTGCTTTATTTTGTACTCTAAGACTCATACCGCTGTCTATACCTTCTGGTATATCAAGTTCTATATGATCTTTTATTTCTTCATAGCCATTACCATGACATGTTTTGCATTTATCTTTTATAATCTGACCACTACCTTTACAATGATCACAGCTTTGCACAAAGGTCATAAAGCCTTGTCTAACACCAACTTGCCCTTTTCCTCCGCAATGAGGACAAGTATCTAATTTTCCATTTTCTGAACCACTTCCTTTACATGATTTACAAAAACTTTTATAGGTAAAATCGATCTTTTTTTTACAGCCAAAAACAGCTTCTTTAAAGCTAATTTTTGTCGTTATTTTTAAATCTTGAGGATATTTATTTCCTTTTTCTTTTTTACGTGTTGAGCTGCCAAAACCAAATCCATCTCCAAAAAAGCTCGAGAATATATCCCCTAAATCAACATCTCCAAAACCACCAAAACCACTGGCTTGACCTTTAAGCCCTTCTTTTCCGTATCTATCATATATACTTCTTTTTTCATCATTGCTAAGCACCTCATAAGCTTCATTTACAAGCTTAAATTTCTCTTCTGCTTCTTTGTCTCCTTGATTTCTATCAGGATGATATTTTAAAGCCATCTTTCTGTATGCTTTTTTTATGGTTTCTTTATCTGAAGTTTGGGAAATTTCTAGTATTTCATAATAATTAAGTTCCACTTTTTTCCTCTCTTGAAAAATTAATATTGTAATTTTAGCAAAAAAATAAATGAATAGTTAAATTATGTGTTATAATGTTAAGTTCGTAACATATTTTCACTAAAGGGGTAGAGATGATTAATGTTTTAATGATCGAAGATGATCCAGATTTTGCAGAGTTTTTGGCAGAATATTTGGCCCAGTTTAATATAAAAGTTACTAATTATGAAGATCCATATTTGGGAATGAGTGCTGGTATAAAAAACTATGATTGTTTAATTCTTGATTTAACTTTACCTGGACTTGATGGTCTTGAAGTTTGTCGTGAAATAAGAGAAAAATATAGTATTCCTATTATTATTTCTTCAGCTAGAAGTGATTTGAGTGATAAAATTGTAGGACTTCAAATAGGTGCAGATGATTACTTGCCAAAACCATATGATCCAAAAGAAATGCACGCAAGAATTATGAGTTTGATTCGTCGTTCTAAACGAACCAATGAAACTCCCGAGAAAATAATCAATTCGGCATTTAAAATTGATGAAAAAAGACATGAGATAAGTTATAATGATGAGGTTTTGGTTTTAACTCCTGCTGAGTATGAAATTTTAAGCTATATGATAAGACAACATGGTTTTTCGGTTAGTAGAGAACAACTTGTGTATCATTGCAAAAGCTTAAAAGATAAAGATTCTAAAAGCTTAGATGTTATTATTGGTAGACTTAGAACTAAAATTGGTGATAGCTCAAAAGCGCCAAAACATATTTTTTCAGTTAGAGGAATAGGATATAAATTAATAGGATGAAAGTAACTATTAATCTTAAAATCACCGTTCTTTTTGCAACAGCTTTTTTATTTGTTTGCGCCTTGTTTGTGCTTTTAGGAAAGGTTCAGATTGATTCTTATTTAACTAACGAACAAGGAAGGCAAAAAGAAATTGTAGAAAAAATAATATACAACCTAGAAAGAAAAGAAGATTTTTCAATACATGAGTATCTTCTTTCTAAATCTTTTAAATTAGTTGAAAATGATCGCAGCGCAAAACATATCATTGCAAAAGGTGAAAAGGTATTTAGGATTAATTCTTTATATGGAAGTTTTTCTTCTATTATTTATCATAATCAAATTTTTTTCTATGTAGAAAGGTTAAATACAAAACATCTTTATGAATTAAATGCTTCCACGCGTTTAGAATATTTATTTTTATTAAGTTTCTTTTTTAGTTTGATTTTGATTATATTTTTATATTTTTCAGTATTAAGATCTTTAATGCCTTTAAAAATTCTAAAAAAGAAAATTAAAAATATTAGTGCAGGTAAAATTGAACCTTTATCTGAATACTCTCAGATTAATGATGAAATTTCAGAAATATCTTTTGAATTTGATCATGCTATCAATAAAATTCAAGAGCTTGTAAAATCAAGACAGTTTTTTTTAAGAATGATTATGCATGAACTTAAGACACCTATTGGCAAAGGTAGAATAGTTTGTGAAATGTTAGATAATCAAAAGCAAAAAGATCGCTTAGTAGCGATTTTTGAAAGACTGGAATTGTTGATTGATGAATTTGGGAAAATCGAAAAAGTCTTATCAAGAAATTGTCAACTTAATTTGCAAACCTATCATTTGAGTTTGATTTTAGAGCAAGCTGAAGATTATTTAATGAGGGATGATTTTTATCAAAAAGTAAAAATATCCTATAAAGAAGATACTATGATAATTGCTGATCTAGAGCTCTTTTCTTTGATGCTTAAAAATTTAATTGATAACGCTATTAAGTATTCAGATGATAAAGCGTGTGAGATTATATGCTCTGGGGATTATATAATTGTTAGAAATAAAGGGATGCAGCTTAAAAAAACTTTTGATTATTATTTAAAACCTTTTGTGAGAGAACAAAATACCCAAGTAGAGGGAATGGGGCTAGGACTTTATATTATTAATAATATTTGCAATCTTCACGGTTATAATTTAACCTACAGCTATGAAGATGGCTATCATACTTTTAAAATTGTTTTTTCAAGGTTAAAATAATTTGAAAGGTTTGGAAAAATTTAACGAGCTAGTATCTGCCTTTTCCGCTTTGCCTACTATAGGGAAAAAGTCTGCTTTAAGGCTTGCATATCATGTTTGCATAAAAGATCCTTTATTAGGCTCTAAGCTTGCTTATCATATTGAAGAATCAATTAGAATGATAAAAAAATGCACACAATGTGGTGCTTTAAGTGAAAATGAATTATGCGAAGTTTGTTCTAATATAGAAAGAAATCATAGTATTATTTGTATAGTTCAAGATTCTAAAGATGTCTTGGTTTTAGAAGATAGTGGAAGTTATGATGGGCTTTATTTTGTACTTGATGATACAAGTGAAGAAAATATTATAAAATTAAGAAGCATGATTGAGTATAATAAAACCACAGAAATATTTTTTGCTTTCACACAAGGCTTAAATTCTGATGCCATTGTTTTTTTCATAGAAGAAAAATTAAAAGATTTAAATTTGAGTTTTTCTCAAATAGCTCAAGGTATTCCAAGTGGTGTTAGCTTAGAAAATGTTGATTTTATATCTTTGCATAAAGCTATAAATCATAGAACTAAACTTGATTGATATATTGTTTTAACAATGCTAGCCATTCACTTTTATTAATATCATTTAAGATTAAATTTGCAAAATTACAATCTTTAACTCTGTTTTTAGAAAAAAGCAAAATTACAATTTGTGGATTTTTTATCTTGTACTCTTGTAAAATTTGACTAATATGCATTAGATCAAATTTTATAACCTCATAGTCTACTAAAATTAATTTAAATCTAAATTGTAATGCCTTTTTAAAGTCACTTAAATTATCTATAGTTTGATTATGTGAACAAAATTGATTAGTTATGTTTAAAATAAGATCATTTTCAAAGTAAGAAGATTTAAAAATTAAAACACTATAACAATCTCTTGTAATGTAACACTCTTGTGTAAAATGAGTATTTAAAAAATCAACAATCTCCTCAATATGAATTTCTTCAAAAGTGAAATTTAAAACATCATCTATTTTTTCCTTTGAAATGATAAAAGAATAATTTTTATCATCTTTTTGGTTATGTTTGTATAAAATTTCACTACTAATACCCATTTTAAGCAAAATAGACTGCAATAGAAAATTTTCATTTTTGTTATTATTGATAATACCTGCATGTATGTTTTTAAAGTGTCTATGTTCTAAGTTAGGTTTATAATCATTGATAAAAGGTTTTAATATATAAGCAGAATTATCTAGACATAGATAGCTCAAGCCGTGGGCAAGATATTGATAATTTTGTTCTAGATGTAGGTTTTCCTTTTTTTGCTCATGCAGTTTTTTACCCATTAAATCAAACGATAATTTTAAATTTTCTTTTAATTCTTCTAAAGAGTTTGATTTTGGTAAGGAAAAATATTTTTCTATCTCTTGAATCAAGGTCTTGTCTTTTTTGATTTTATGATTTTTTGAGATTATATAAATACAGGCAATAATAAAAATCAAAATGCTTATAAAAGTATAAATGAAGAATAATTTTTGATCCATAGGATATAAAAAATAATAATTTAAAAAACATAAAATTAAAGTCAAAACACTAATAAATAATATCATAAATTTTCCTTGATTAATTTAGCTATTTTTGCATTGGAAAGTGATTTTAATTCATCAAAACTAGCTTTGCTAATCTCATCAAAACTACCATAATAATCTAAAAATTTTTTAATATATCCTTGAGAAATTCCAAGTTGTATTAATCTAGAACTTTGCAAATCTTGCTTTCTTTTTGTTTTTTGATGAAAACTAATTGCAAAGCGATGTGCCTCATCACGTAATTTTTGCAAAAATTGTAATTTTTTATCATCAGTAGAAAGTTGAATTTTGCCTTCTTGAGTATAAATTTTATCTTTTGCACTTCCTTTTGCCCTGTAAGCTTTCGCATCTATTTTCTCTTTGGAAATTGCTAAAATATCTACATTTGCCCCAGAGCTTTTTATGATATCATTGGCTAGCTTTAATAAAGCATCTCCTCCATCAATTAACCATAAATCAGGTGGGGGATTTTTATCAAATGACAAAGCTCTTTTGCTAAGAGTTTGAAGCATTTGATCATAATCATTTTTATAGGATAAATGGTAGTGTCTATAAGAACTTTTGTCAAATTGTCCATCTTTATAAGCCACCAAAGCACCGACATTCGCTTCACCTTGCATATGAGAATTATCAAAAATTTCTATATAATTAGGATAATTTTGTAGGTTAAAAAAATCTTTTAATTCTTTTAAAAATAAATAATTATCGCTTTTTAAGTGCTTTTGTATGTTTATTTTTGCATTTTCTAGTGCAAGTTCACATAAGGCTTTTTTTTCGCCAAGTTTTGGAGTTTTAAGATGAAATTTTTTAGAAAACCTTTCACTAAGTAAATTTTGCAAAAGGTTCATGTCTTCAAATTCTTCATGCGTATAGATTCGGGTTGAATTTACTGGACTATCTTGGGTATAATTTTCTAATATGTATTGTTTATATATTGCATTTAGGTCAAATTCATCTTGATGATTTAGAGTTAGTACTTTATGGTTTGAGCTGATTATCCTGCCATTATTTATAACAAAACGCACCATAGAGAGTATATTTGCTTCATTGTGTATGGCAAAAACATCAAAATCTTCTAATTTTGCAAGGTCTATTTGTATTTTTACACTTAAATCTTCTATTGTTTTGATTTGATCTCTTATAGTAGCTGCTTCTTCATAGTTTTCATTTTTTGCATATTCAAACATTTTATTTTCTAAATTTTTTGTCAAAGATAAGGGGTTTAAAAGAGCTTGAGTTGCCTTTTGGATAATTTTTTCATATTCTTGTTTAGAAATTTTTTGCTCACATGGACCTTTGCAACGCTTGATTTGATAAAAAAGGCAAAGCTCCTTACAAGATTTTTTTTGTCTTAGTTCAAATGATAAATACAAAGCATTTAAAAGCTCTTTTGCTCCTTTAAAAAATGGACCAAAATATTTTATTTTGTTTTTTTTGATAATTTTTCTTGTAATTTCAAATCTTGGAAAATCTTCATTTAAATCTATATAAATATAAGGGTAGGTTTTATCATCTCTTAATAATATATTATATTTTGGATGAAGTTGTTTTATGAAAGAATTTTCCAATATTAAAGCATCAGCCTCACTTTTTGTAGTGATAAATTCTAAATGATGTGTTTGGCTAATCATTTTTTGAATTCTCAAGCTATTGTTAGGATTTGGGCAAAGATTTGGAGTGAAGTTAAAATAACTTCTAATGCGGTTTTTTAAATTCTTGGCTTTACCTACATATAAAAGCTTACCTTGAATATCAAAGTATTGATATACACCAGGTAAATTTGGTAAGGTTTTGAGTTCATTTTCAAGCATTTTTTATAAGCTTTCGCAGTTCTTCAAATTTGTTATGTAAAATAGGATTTTCAAAATGATTTTTAAAATTTCCATTAGAAAGCTCTAAGTGAGCTTTTTTATGCTCATTAAAAGTTTTGTTTTTAGAAATAAAGTTTTGATCACTGAGTATTTTTATGTTTTCTACCTTTGCAAAATTACTCATTGGCCTAGCTAAAGTATAGTTTTTTATGAGACTTTTAATCATTTTTTTGGTATTATCGTGATTTAATTCCATATATGCAATGTGGTGCTTAACTAAAATAATCAAAGTATTATTTTTTATAAAGAGTTTAGTAATCATTTGTTGGTGATTGTGATTAAATAAATTTAAAAACTCTTTATATTGAAAAAATATTTTTAAAGGTTTATAATGTTTAAAATCAGCAAGCTCGTTGATGATGTAATGACTCGTTTTAATTTTCATTTAATTATTTTAACATTTTTTTTATTAATATTTCTAAATGCATGTGGTTATAAGGATGCTCCATTTTATGAGATAAAAGATAATAATGGCAGTGTAAAGGAAATAAAAAAATTCCAATCTTTGGAGAGTGAAATATGAATAAAATACTTTTTTTACTTTGTTTTGGTGTTAGTTTTTTGTTAGCTAGTCAAACACATGAGCTAAATTTAGCTTTTAGTGCTTTAGGTATAGGTATTTTAATAATTTTTATATTGGGTTATTATTTTATCGCAGCAGAAGAGAAATATCATATCAATAAAACTAAGCCTGCTTTATTTATAGGAACTTTTTCTTTTATTATCATTGGTATATATATGGTAATGAATGATTTAGACACACAAATACTTGAAGAAAGTGTAAATCATCTTATTTTAGAAATTGCGCAAATTGTGTTTTTCTTAATAGCTGCTATGACTTTTATAGAAGCCTTGATAGAAAGATCGGTTTTTGAAACTTTAAAATACAAACTTGTAAGCAAGGGTTATACTTATAGAAAGTTATTTTGGCTAACAGGTATTTTAGCTTTTTTTATTTCCCCAATTGCGGACAATCTTACAACAGCTTTGATTTTATCCACTGTGCTTTTAACTATAGATAAACATAATAAAGAATTTTTAATCCCAGGTGCTATAAATATTGTAGTAGCAGCTAATGCTGGTGGAGCTTGGTCGCCTTTTGGTGATATTACTACTTTAATGGTTTGGACAGCAAAAAAAGCCACGTTTTTTGAATTTTTTGCTCTTTTTCCTGCCTCTTTTATTGGCTGGTTGCTTACTGCTTATTTATTGTCACGTTATGTGCCTAATATTAAGCCAAATTTCCATAAGGATAATTTAGAAAAAGTCGAGATTAAACCAGGTGGTAAAGTTTTTATTGTGCTTGGTTTTTTAACTATAGCTTTGGCGGTATTTATTCATAGTATTTGTGATTTACCTGCAATGTGGGGTATGATTTTTGGCCTTTCATTGCTTAGTTTGTATATGTATTTTTTCAACAGAAAACAAGGTAAAAAAGATTTAAATATTTTTCATTATATGACGCGTATTGAGATGGACACTTTATTATTTTTCTTTGGTATTTTATCTGCTGTGGGCGCCTTGCATTTTGTTGGTTGGCTTGCTTATGCTTCTGATCTTTATGCAAAATTTGGAGCTACTAGTATTAATATAGGAGTAGGATTTTTATCTGCTATTGTAGATAATGTTCCGGTTATGAGTGCGGTATTAAAGGCAAATCCAAGCATGGATGATACTCAATGGCTTTTAGTAACTCTTACAGCAGGAATAGGGGGGTCTTTGATCAGCTTTGGTTCAGCTGCTGGAGTAGGAGTGATGGGCAAAATGAAGGGAATTTATACTTTTAACGCTCATTTAAAATATGCATGGACGATTTTGGTTGGTTATATAATATCTATTATAGTTTGGTATGTACAATTTCAATTGTTAAATTTATAAAGGAGTTAGATGAAAAAAGCAGATATTTTAGTTTTGGACTTTGGTTCACAATATACACAACTCATTGCTAGAAGATTAAGAGAGCAAGGTGTGTATGCAGAAATTTTACCTTTTAACGTAAGTTTAGATGAGATCAAAGCTAAAGAGCCTAAGGGTATTATTTTAAGTGGTGGACCAGCTAGTGTATATGCAAATGATGCTTATTTTTGTGATAAGGGTGTTTTTAATTTAAATATACCAGTTTTAGGAATATGCTATGGTATGCAACTTATGGCACATCATTTTGGAGCAAATGTTGCCCCAGCAGGCCATAAAGAATATGGTAAAGCAACTATAGATATTCAAAATGATAGTGATTTGTTTAAAAATTTACCTAAAAAGCAAACGGTATGGATGAGCCATTCTGATAAGGTTGAGAATTTGCCACAAGGTTTTGAGGTTTTAGCGACTAGCGAAAATAGTCCATTTTGTGTATTTGGAGATGAGAAGCGTAAATTTTTTGCTTTACAATTTCACCCTGAAGTGCAACATAGTGAATTTGGAAAAAGCATCTTGAAAAATTTTGCTAAGTATGCATGTAATTGTGATAGTGTATGGAATATGGGATCTTTTGCAAAAACTCAAGCACAAAAAATCAAAGAAGAAGTAGGAAATGATAAAGTACTTTGTGCAGTAAGTGGCGGAGTTGATAGTAGCGTGGTGGCTGCATTGTTAGCAAGTGCGATAAAAGATCAAGTAGTAGTTGTTTTTGTTGATAATGGTCTTTTAAGAAGTGGTGAAAAAGAACAAGTTGAGTATATGTTTAGACACACCTTGGGCATTGATTTAATCAGTATTGATGCTAGAGAGATTTTCTTAAGTCGTTTAGCAGGGGTAAGAGATCCTGAACAAAAGAGAAAAATCATAGGAAATACTTTCATAGAAGTTTTTGAAGAAGAAGCTAAAAAACATAAAGATGTAAAATATCTAGCACAAGGGACTTTGTATACTGATATTATTGAAAGTTCGGTTGTAGGAGCTAGTAAGACTATAAAATCTCATCATAATGTGGGTGGTTTACCTGAAAAGATGAATTTAAAACTCATCGAGCCATTAAAGGAAATTTTTAAAGATGAGGTAAGAGCTTTGGGAATGGAGCTTGGCTTAAGTAAAGATGTAGTTTATCGTCACCCTTTCCCAGGGCCAGGCCTTGCTATACGTATAATGGGTGAGGTAAATGAGCCTAGTTTGGATCTTTTAAGAAAAGCAGATGTTATTTTGATTGAAGAATTAAAAAGCAGTGGCTGGTATGATAAGACATGGCAAGCTTTTTGTGTGCTTTTAAACGTGCAAAGTGTTGGTGTAATGGGTGATAATAGAACCTATGATAATGCAGTTTGCGTGCGTGTTGTTAATGCAAGCGATGGTATGACTGCAACTTTTTCTCATTTACCTTATGAATTATTAGAAAATATTTCACGTCGTATTATTAATGAAGTAGAAGGAATCAATCGCGTAGTGTATGATATTTCTAGCAAGCCACCAGCAACGATTGAATGGGAATGATCATTTAGTACAAAAATAAACAAAAGCAGGGGGAAGATTTTGCCAAATGATAGGTGAAATTTCTACCTTGCTAAAAGTGGTAAAAAGTTTTTTCTTAAAAGCTCTCCCTTTTGGTGTTGGGAGTATATAAGCAAATGTTGCAAAACAACCATTTTCCTCTAAAGCATCATGAATGGATTTTAGCAATAAATCTTGTTCTTTGGAATTTAATAAAGCCCAAGGAATTCCTGAGATAATTAAATCTACACTATTGATCGCTCTTTTTTCTAACATATTTGGTAAAAATTCTGCTGAGTTGACTTCTATATCTATATTTTTTATCTTTTGCTTTAATTTTTTTGCCATTTGAGGATTGATTTCTACGGCAAAAAAACTTGCATTATGGCTTTTTTGTTTGAGGATATACTTTGTAAAACTTCCTGTACCAGGCCCTATTTCAACGATATTTTTTGCATGTTGGACATGAGAAGTTATGAGTTTACTTAATTTTTTAGAGCTTGCGCAAAACGCACCTGTTTGTTTTGGGTTTTTAAAATATTGATATAAAAACATAAATAAAATACCTAAAGACGTTTATTTTGTGAAATTTTAAAATATAATTGTAAATTTATGAAAACAAAGTTAAAATAAGAATTGAATTTTTCTTTAAATCAAGGATTTGGATATGCACGGAAAAATAATGGTTTATGTGGATGCTACTGGAAGAGGAACAGTAATTAATCTAGCAAAAACATTTTTTGAATTTAATAAACACGCATGGCATGATAAAAGAAGTATGCCAACGGTTGGTATGTTTGTTGAATTTAGATCCGATGGAAAGCATATTACCGATTTACGTCCTTCTAAATTTCAAGAATTTACAGATGGTGATTTTATCAAAGAAAGAGATTTCTGGAAAACAGATAGTGATGATGAATTAGAAGATTTAAGACTGACAAGACGCGATGCTTATGTTCAAGAACTTTATAGAGAAACAGATTATGATAATCTTGATAAAATCACATTAAATTTAACTATCCCACAAGCCATTCAAAGATATTTTTATAATGAAACCTTGTCAATTAATGCAGTAAAAGACATTAACACAGATGAGGTGCCATATATTATTGATTTTTTTGCTATGAAGCGTTTTTTATATAAGGCTTTAGATACTTTATTATTTTCGGATAATACTATCAATCAAGCTGATTTTTCTGCAATGAAAAATATCATAGTGCACCTTGAAATGTCATATAAAGATATGAAAGACAAGCAAAAGCATATCAATATGGAACGCTTATATGAAGAGGTTTTTTTATCTCATCAGTGTCATTATCAAGCACTTTTGGCTTCAATTGATAACAGAAAAAATAGAAAATTAGCGCTTGATCGTCAAATGAGCACTTTAATAACAGATATAAAATCAAAACAAGCAAGATTAGAAGCAGAAGGTGGAAAAAAACACCATGAACTAGAAGAAATGATACAAGGTAAAAAACAAAAACTAATAGAATTAAAAAACGAAGCTGATTATTTTACTAAAAGCGTAGAAAGACTAGAGTTGATAAAAAAATCTTTTTATGAAAAAAATTTTACAATTTTTAGTAATAGTTTTAATATGGCAAGAGAAAAGCTTTTTGAAAAGATTAAGCAGGGTTTAAATATATGTGCAACAAAACTAGATATAGAAATTTGGAAAAAATCTTTAAAATCAACAAGCATTAAAAACTCTTATTTTAAAACAGCAAGTGAAATTTCTTTTTGTACGCTTTCTTTTGCTGAGCTTTATTTAAACAGACTAAACAAACATGCTTTAAACCCAAATGATCAATTGTTATTTTCATATGTAAAGAAAGTAAAAAAAGAATGTGAAAAGAATTTCCTAGTTGTAACTTCTAATCCTGATTTATATGTTAATATGAAGATTCAAATTTTTGCAATGAATCCTTATTATGTAGTTAAGCATGCACCTAAGAAAGTAAATTACCAAGGGTTAATGAAAAATACTGAATTTGATATAGTTTATGTCGATGAAAAGACTATATGGGCGCCTGTTGCTGATGTTATTTTGGAAGGAAAATATTTTTTAAAGAAAGATTCTAAGACAAAATTTAAGATTTTATAAAAACCTTTTAAACGCTATTTTTAAGTTTTGTTAGCTATAATTATACTGCCTAAATGGTTCGATATGGTATTAAAGAGGATCCAACACATTAATTATAAGCTGTGATGTGTGATTTACCGTGTTCTGTGACTTCGTTTGAGTTTTGAAAAAAGCGAGAAGCTGCAGCCTTTAAAAATCACCTAATGGCATACTTTGACTTTTTGAGGGTCAGACACTTATACTCCGGCCATTTGGGTTTTTGTAATATTTTTAAGGAAAATAATGAAAATTTTAATACTAGGAAGCGGTGCTAGGGAGTATTCTATCGCTTTGGCTCTTCAAAAAACAAATGATAATTTAGAATTTTATTTTGCTCCAGGAAATGGTGCTACTGCTAAAATAGGAACAAATCTTAATATGAAAGATCCTAAAGTTATAACAGCTTATGCAAAAGCATCTGAGATTGATCTTTGCATAGTTGGGAGTGAGAATTTTTTAGCAGAGGGTATAGTAGATCTTTTTAAAGAAAACAATATTGCTATTTTTGGGCCTACTAAAGCTGCTGCTATGTTGGAAGCTTCAAAATCTTTTATGAAGAGTTTTTTAAAAAAATATAAAATCAAAACAGCTAAATTTTTAAACACAACCGATTATGAAAAAGCTAAGAAATTTATCACGTCTTTAACACCTCCTATTGTTGTAAAAGCAGATGGCTTATGTGCAGGTAAAGGGGTGATTATTGCGCAAAGCCATGAAGAAGCTTTAGAAGCTACTAAAAATATGCTAAGTGGAGAAAGCTTTGGGGAAGCTGGAAAAATTGTTGTGATTGAAGAATATCTTGATGGTTTTGAATTAAGCGTATTTGCAGTTTGCGATGGAAATGATTTTATATTGTTGCCTGCAGCGCAAGATCATAAAAGATTATTAGATAATGATAAAGGGCCTAATACGGGTGGCATGGGGGCTTATGCTCCAAGTACTTTAGCAAGTGAAAATTTGTTAGAGCAAGTGAAGAAAGATATAGTGGCGCCAACTCTTAAAGGCATGAAAGAAGAAGGTGCTGAATTTGTTGGAGTGTTGTTTATAGGCTTGATGGTTGTAAATAATAAACCTTATGTTTTAGAGTATAATGTGCGTTTTGGTGATCCTGAATGTGAGGTTTTGATGCCTTTAATAGAAAATCCTTTGGATTTATTTTTAGCATGTGTGAATAAAAATCTTGCCAATACTCATATAAAAATTAAAAATGAATTTGCTGTGGGTGTGGTTTGTGCAAGTAAAAATTATCCTTACAAGGACTCACCAAAAGCTTTGATTGAGATAGGCGATATTCCACAAAATTCTCATATTTCTTATGCTGGTGTGAGTTTAGAAGATGATAAATTATATGCCAGCGGTGGTCGCGTATTGGTTTGTGTGGGAACTGGCAAAAGCATTGAAGAAGCTCAAAAAAACGCTTATATACTTTGTGAAAATGTCCATTTTAAAGGAAAACAATACAGAAAAGATATTGCCTTTCAGGTTCTTAAATGAGCACCAATCAAGAATTATTTGATAAGCTAGAAAAAGAAGAAATAAAAATAGCAAGTTTTAAAAAAAGATTTTTAGCTTATGTTGTCGATAGTTTTGTAATTTTGGGCATCGTAAGTATTATTTTGCTCGATAAAATTAATTCTATGCAAACTTATGAAGAAATTCATAATCTTTTAATGCGTTTTGCTGGTGGGATTTTGATTTTACAGTTTGCATACCATAGTTTATTTACTTATTTATATGGCGCAACTTTAGGAAAAATGCTTTTGAAGATCATGGTGATTGATCAAGAATTGCTAGATAAACCAAATTTTACTCAAAGCGCTCTAAGAGCAGGTGTAAGACAAATTAGTGATATGTTGTATGGTTTAGGATTTGCTTGGGCTTTGAGTAATATTGTTTTGAAAACTTGGCATGATTATGCAGCCAAAACAGTGGTGATAGATCTTGCGTAAAATATTGCTTTCTTTAGCTTGTGTAGGGAGTTTGTATGCTTCTAAGGTAGACATTTATGCTTTAGATGTTGTAAAAATAAATGATATCATAGAAGCAAAAAACAATGTGGTTGTAGTTTCTGATTTATATTTAATAACCGCAAGCGAGGCTAAATTTAATGAAACAACTAAAGATTTAGAATTGTTTGGTGATGTGAATATCTTACGAGGACAAAAAGAAAGAACCAATTCTACTTATACTAAAATTAATCTTAAAGATAACACAACAGCTTTTAAAAATTTATTTTTTTCAAATAACGATTTAGAGGTTTGGTTACAATGTCATCAAGCAGATTTAAATGATAAGTTTGTTGTAACTAAAAAGTCGGTTGTTTCTAGTTGTAATGTTGAAAATCCTGATTGGGAAATTCGTTTTGATGAAGGAAAATTAAATAAAGAGAGTAATTTTTTACATCTTTATAATGCAAGATTGTATGTAAAAAATACTCCTGTGATGTATTTGCCGTATTTTGGCTTTAGTGTAGACACTAAAAGGAAAAGTGGTTTGTTAATTCCTCAGGTGGTTTTAAAACAAAGCGAGGGGTTATATTATAACCAACCAATCTATTATGTTATTGATGATAATGCAGATATTCAATTTGAACCTCAAATTAGGACAAAAAGAGGCTATGGATTATACTCAACTTTAAGATTTATTGATAGTCCTTATTCTCAAGGTGAAATTAGTGGTGGTATTTTTGGAGAAAAATCAAGCTATAAAAAAGAAGAAAATTTAAAAAACAAAGAACATTATGGTTTAGAGATTAAATATTCAAGTGAAGCTTTACTCAAGAGCCTTTTGAGCGATGAATTTCAAGAAGGTTTATGGATTGATGCTACTTATTTAAATGATGTAGATTATATGAACTTAAGCTCTAGTGCAAAAACTGAAGCTTCTTTGGTTACCTCAAAAATAAATTATTTCTTATCTGATGATGATAATTATTATGGTGCTTATGCAAAGTATTATATAGACACTTCTAAAATTAGCAACAAAGATACCATGCAAGAATACCCTTCTTTTCAATATCATAGATATTTAAATGGTTTTTTTGATAACTATATACAGTATAGCTTAGATGCTTCTTTTCATAGATATTATAGACATACGGGTATTTATGCTAAAACTTTAGATTTTGATTTACCTTTAATTTATCATACAAGTTTTTTGGATGATTTTTTAAATTTTGCCTTTACAGAAAGAGTTTATGCAAATTTTGTAGATTATTCTAATACAGATATTAAAAATCAAGAGCATTTGTTTAGAAATTCACATAATTTTTCTTTATATACAGATCTTTCTAAACCTTATGAAAATTTTTATCATACCTTGTATTTAGGTGCTAATTATTTTATACCTGGAGCCAAATCAGGTAAAATTACCGAAGATTTTATAGAATTAAAAGATGATCCTGAGCAGTTTAATTTTTCGATGTATCAGTATTTTTATAGTGCTTTAGGCAAAAAAAAGCTATATCATAGTTTAAAGACTAAGTATTTTACCAAAGAAGGTAGTTTTGGTGGTTTTGATAATGTTGTGGAATATTTTTATAATGATTATATAAGTTTAAGAAATGAGGCAGAATATTCAGGGGTAGATAATCGCTTTGATAAAGTATTTAGTGAGGTCTTATTTGATTATGGTGAGTGGAAAGTTAGTTTAAATCATGCCTATAGAATATATGAAAAAGAAAAATATAATTTTTTAGGAACTAAAGCTCAGTATGATATAAATGCCAACTATCAAATATTTGGGGGTTTGTGGTTTGATTTGAATAAAGATCCTGAAAAATGGGAGATAGGTTATACTTATCAAAGAAAGTGTTGGAATTATTCTTTGATGTATCGTAAGGATATTTCACCTAAACTTACTAGTGGTGGGATTAGCGCTAAAGATCAAAGTGGTGTATATTTTATGTTTAATTTTTATCCTTTGGGTGGTGTATCTTATGATTTTTCTCTGGAAGAAAATGAAAGGTCTATATAATGTTTTTTGAAGATGAAAAAGATGCGCTTGAAAGATTATATGATTTACTTCCATTAAATAAATTAAAAGATTATATCATTATTACTCCTTCTTTAAAATCTATAGTTTTTGTTGATGCATTGGCAAAAAAATTAGAAATACCCTATGATTTTTTATTTACAGAGCAAATCAAAGCTCCTAATAATGATGAATGTCAAATAGCTATGATTAGCGAAACAAAAGAATTAGTTTACAATGAAGCCTTAGTTAAGGCTTTTGATATAAGCTTAGATTATATTTATGGTGAGGCAAATAGAACTTATGAAGAAAAAATTTTAAAGAATGTATATCGTTATAGAAAAGGTAATCTTTTAAAAGATTTAAAAGGAAAAAATATTTTAATGTTGCATGAGGGGTGTGAGAGTGGGATTACTGCTTCTTCATGTATAAAAAGTTTGTTAAAAGAAGAGGTTAGTAGTATTATTTATGCCACCGCTTTGATGCCAAGTGATGTATATGATTATATTAGTGTTTTTGCAGATGAGGTTTATTGCGTGCAAAAAATTGATCATTTTGTAGATATTGAGTTTTATTTTAAAAATAAAACGATTTTGCAAGCTCACGAAATTTTAGATATTTTAGAAGAAAGTAGGTATTATTTACCTTTAAAAAAATAAATTTATATCTGAGCAATAAGTTGTTTAGATATAAATTTATAGGCAAAATAAAAACAGGCTTTTTAAGTTTTAGTTTTTAAAATTTAAAAAGCTTATTTGGTTTTGCCTATGATAAAAATTTAAAGGAAAATCATGCGACATGAAATAAATATCAATAATCATCTTGAAATATTTGATACCGATAAAGTGGCAAAACAAGCAGCAGGTGCAGTTTTAATGCAAGAAAAAAATGCAGTAGTTTTAGCAACTGTGGCAAGAGAAGAAAAAATGGTAGAAGAGGATTTTTTGCCTCTTACAGTTCAATATATAGAAAAAGCTTACGCAGCAGGTAAAATTCCAGGAGGTTATGTAAAAAGAGAAACTAAGCCAGGCGACAATGAAACATTAAGTGCTAGGATTATAGATAGAAGTTTAAGACCTCTTTTTCCAAAAGGATATGCATATCCAACCCAAATTGTTGTAATGGTTCTTTCTGCTGATCCTGAAGTAGATTTACAAGTGATGAGTTTAAACGCTGCAAGCGTTGCTTTGTATTTAAGTGATATCCCTATTAAAGCACCTGTTTGTGGCGTAAGAATAGGTCGTATAAATAATGAATTTGTTTTAAATCCAAGCAATAGCGAGTTAAAAAATAGCACTTTAGATCTTTATGTAGCAGGCGTTAAAGATGAGCTTTTAATGATAGAAATGAGAGCTTTGGCAAACAAGCAAGATGATAAACACCGTATGAGTGAACTTAGCGAAGATGATACTTTAAAGGCTTTAGATTTTGCAAGTAGTGCAATCTTGCGTGGTTCCAATGAATATGAAAAAGCATTTGCTGCTTATAGAAAAAATTCTAAACTTGAGTTTAAAATAGAGTCAGATAATATTCAAATTATTGACTATATAAAAAATACTTATATAACAAAACTTAAAATTGCTATTAATCAAATGGCAAAAAGTGAAAGGGCAAGTGAAATTTTACAAATAGCAAAAGAGATTGAAAGCGAATCTATAGCTATTGAAAACGAATGGAAATTTGAAGATATTGAAAAAGCTTTACATGTATGCAAAAGAGAATTTATTAGAAACCAAATTATTAATGAAAATAAAAGAGCAGATGGTAGAGGTTTAAAGGATGTTAGAAAAATAGACATAGAAACAAATATTTTACCAAGTGCACATGGATCTTGTCTTTTTACTAGAGGGCAAACCCAAGCCTTAGTTGTGGCCACCTTGGGAAATGATAATGATGCGCAAATGTCAGATATGCTTACAGAAAAAAACCCAATTTGTGAAAAATTTATGGTTAATTATAATTTTCCAGGTTTTTCGGTGGGCGAAGCTAGCCCTATAAAAGCTCCTGGCAGAAGAGAGCTAGGCCATGGAAATTTAGCAAAAAGAGCTTTGTATCCTAGTGTTGATACAGATTATGTTCATACAATTCGTTTGGTTTCTGAAATTTTAGAAAGCAATGGTTCTAGTTCTATGGCTACTGTTTGTGGTGGTGCATTGGCTTTAAGAGCTGCAGGGGTAAAAAGTGAAAAACTAGTAGCAGGTGTGGCGATGGGGCTTGTTTTTGAAGATGAAAAATATGCTATTTTAACCGATATCATGGGGCTTGAAGATCATGATGGAGATATGGATTTTAAAGTAGCAGGAAGCTATGATGGAATCACTGCTTTGCAGATGGATATAAAACTTGGTGGTATAGAGCAACAGGTTTTAAAAGAGGCTTTATATCAAGCAAAAGAAGCTAGGGAGCACATTTTGCAATTAATGGAAGAGGCTAATCAAAACATAGTTGTTAATGAAGCTATTTTGCCAAAGATTGAAATTTTTAATGTAGATCCAAATAAAATTCCTGATATTATAGGTCAAGGCGGTAAAACCATTAAAGAAATTATTGAAAAATTTGAAGTTAATATTGATTTAGATAGAGATAAAGGTGAGGTTAAAATAGCAGGAATTGATCATGATTTGATTTCTCAAAGTAAAGAGTATATATTAAATTTACTTCACTCTAAAGGTTCTAACAAAAAGCGTGACAAAAAGGAAATGCCTAAATTTGATATCGGTGAAGAATTTCTAGGACGAGTTCAAAAGGTTGTAGAATTTGGAGTTTTTGTAGAACTTAAAGAAGGCGTGGATGGTTTATTACATAATTCCAAGATTAAAGAAAAGTTAGAAGTGGGACATGAAATTAAAGTTAAAGTTGCAGAAATCAAAAACGGAAAAGTATCTTTAGACTTAGCCTAAATTTTGAGTATATAAAAAAATATGCTCAAAATTTTATATTATATCTTGACAAAAGAATATTCTTTTGGCATAATTTCGTTTTTTG
>NZ_JANQCX010000015.1:0-24961 GCF_024723575.1 Campylobacter sp. 2352 PW | reverse complement strand
TAAAGGGTTGTTTAATGGTGTAAAATTTTTCATAAAATTTAGCTCTAAGATCGATTATTAATTCATTTTCTAAAAAATCATCAAGTTCACCGGAAAAATTTTCTTTATAAAATTTTTCTATATTAAAATCTTTGATTTTTTCTCCTTGTTTTAATTTATAATAAGGTATTAAATCTTTTGCTAACATAGGACCAAAAAGATTTGAAAATATTAATATATTTTCATCTATATATTTTTTAGCTATTTCATCCAAACTCTCATAATCTAAATATTCAAAAGCAACACCATTGTATCTTTGAACCGCTTTAGTTGTATCTTTTTTTAATATATCATGACTAAGATCATATAATTCATCTTTATCTTTGATACCAAAAAATTTTTCAAGAACATTTTCATCACATTCTTTAATAAATTTTTTGTATTTAGCAATTACTTCAAGTCTATTATCGTATAACTTGTTAAATATGAATGATTTTTCATTTAAACAACTATGTGTATTTATTTTACTTTTTCCCTCACTAGGTGAAAATAAAATTTTCATAATAAATCCTTTGTTTTTTAAAAATTATACAAAATTATTTAAAACACTTGACATTAATTCAAAATTACATTATAATTCAACTTTATTTTTTGCTGGTTTAGCTCAGTTGGTAGAGCAGCTGCCTTGTAAGCAGCAGGTCGGGGGTTCAAGTCCCTTAACCAGCTCCATTGTTAATAGCAGTGTTTGACCAGAAATAAAAAGCATTATTATTCATGGTGAGTTACTCAAGTGGCCAACGAGGGCAGACTGTAAATCTGCTGGCTTTCGCCTTCCGTGGTTCGAATCCACGACTCACCACCATTGCTTTGCGGGAGTAGCTCAGTTGGCTAGAGCATCAGCCTTCCAAGCTGAGGGTCGCGGGTTCGAGTCCCGTTTCCCGCTCCAACCTGATTTTGGTAGAGTGAAACTGGGAGCTGTTTTTAAATTCAGAATTTCTAGCAGTTTCAAATTTCCAAAATTTTATAGTTTATGTTTTTAATTTTTCTGAGCGCTCGTATGGCTCAGAGGTAGAGCACTCCCTTGGTAAGGGAGAGGTCGCGGGTTCAAGTCCCGCTATGAGCTCCATTGATTTCAAAAGATTATAAAACATAAATTAGTATTTGTTTGTAAATTTTATATGGAGGAAAAAGATGGCTAAAGAAAAATTTTCACGTAATAAGCCTCACGTAAATATTGGTACTATTGGTCACGTTGACCACGGTAAAACTACTTTAACAGCTGCTATCTCTGCTGTTCTTTCAAGAAGAGGTTTGGCTGAGCTTAAAGATTATGATAATATCGATAACGCTCCTGAAGAAAAAGAGCGTGGTATTACTATTGCTACTTCTCACATTGAGTATGAAACAGAAAATCGTCACTATGCTCACGTAGACTGTCCAGGTCACGCTGACTATGTTAAAAACATGATTACTGGTGCTGCTCAAATGGATGGTGCTATTCTTGTTGTTTCTGCTGCAGATGGTCCAATGCCACAAACTAGAGAGCACATCTTACTTTCTCGTCAAGTAGGTGTACCATATATTGTTGTTTTCATGAACAAAGCTGATATGGTTGATGATGCTGAGTTATTAGAATTAGTTGAAATGGAAATTAGAGAGTTATTAAGCTCTTATGATTTCCCAGGAGATGATACTCCAATTATTTCAGGTTCGGCTTTACAAGCTCTTGAAGAAGCAAAAGCTGGACAAGATGGTGAATGGTCTAAAAAAATCTTAGATCTTATGGCAGCAGTTGATGAGTATATTCCAACTCCAGCTCGTGATACAGATAAAGATTTCTTAATGCCTATCGAAGATGTATTCTCAATTTCAGGTCGTGGTACAGTTGTTACTGGTAGAATTGAAAAAGGTATTGTTAAAGTTGGTGATACTATTGAAATCGTTGGTATTAGAGAAACACAAAGCACTACAGTAACTGGTGTTGAAATGTTTAGAAAAGAAATGGATCAAGGTGAAGCAGGAGATAACGTTGGTGTTCTTCTTCGTGGAACTAAAAAAGAAGATGTTCTTCGTGGTATGGTTCTTGCTAAACCTAAATCAATCACTCCTCATACTGATTTTGAAGCAGAAGTTTATATTTTAAATAAAGATGAAGGTGGACGCCATACTCCATTCTTTAATAACTATAGACCACAATTTTATGTAAGAACAACTGATGTTACTGGTTCTATCCAACTTGCAGAAGGCGTTGAAATGGTTATGCCAGGCGATAATGTTAGAATTACTGTAAGTCTTATTGCACCAGTTGCACTTGAAGAAGGTACTCGTTTTGCTATCCGTGAAGGTGGCCGTACTGTTGGTTCAGGTGTTGTTTCTAAAATTATTAAATAATTATAAGCGAGATTTAATCTCGCTTTTTAAGGAATAAAAATGAGAATTAAAGTTGGTTTAAAATGTGAAGAGTGCGGTGATATTAATTATAGCACTTTTAAAAATAGTAAAAATACAACTGAAAAGTTAGAATTAAAAAAATATTGCCCAAGATTGAAAAAACATACAATTCATAAAGAAGTTAAATTAAAAAGTTAAGGCTTTTATAAAAAAGCCCTTAGGGCAATAGCTCCAACGGTAGAGCGCCGGATTCCAAATCCGATGGTTGGGGGTTCGAATCCCTCTTGCCCTGCCACAAAATAAGGTAAAATATGGAAAAACTAATAACTTATTTTAAATTGTCAAAAGCTGAATTAGGAAAAGTAATTTGGCCTTTGAAAGAGCAAGTTAGAAATGCTTATATTACAGTTTTTGTAGTTGTTACTGTTGTTTCATTATTTTTAGCATTAGTTGATTTGATTATGTCATTTTCATTATCTAAGATTATAGGATAGAAAAATGAATCATAAATGGTATGCAATTCAAACTTATGCAGGTAGTGAGATGGCTGTAAAAAGAGCCATAGAAAATTTAGTTAGAGATCATGGAATTCAAGAGCAATTATTAGAAGTAATTGTTCCAACTGAAGATGTGATTGAATTTAAAAATGGTAAAGAAAAAATAAGCGAAAGAAGTTTATATTCAGGCTATGTATTTGCTAATATAGACTTATCAACAGAGCTTTGGCACAAAATTCAGTCTTTACCAAAGGTTGGTCGTTTTATAGGTGAAAGTAAAAAACCAACTCCATTAAGTGAAAAAGATATCAATCTTATTTTAGAAAAGGTGAAAAATAAAGCAGCACCTAAGCCTAAAATTTCATTTGATAAAGAAGAAAGTGTAAGAATAACTGAAGGTCCTTTTGCAAACTTTGTCGGTATTGTAGAGGAATATGATATGGTTAGAGGCGTTTTAAAGCTAAATGTTTCTATATTTGGTAGATCAACTCCAGTAGAAATCTTATACTCTCAAGTTGAAAAAATAGTTTGATTATATAGTAAGTAAAGGAGAAAGGTTATGGCTAAAAAAGTCGTAGGAGAAATTAAATTACAAATAGCTGCTACTAAGGCTAATCCATCACCTCCAGTTGGTCCTGCTTTAGGTCAACAAGGTGTTAATATTATGGAATTTTGTAAGGCATTTAATGAAAGAACAAAAGATATGGCTGGTTTTAATATTCCAGTTGTTATTACTGTTTATGCAGATAAAAGCTTTACATTTATAACAAAACAACCACCAGCTACAGATTTAATTAAAAAAGCTGCAGGTATTTCTAAAGGTGCGGATAATCCTTTAAAAAATAAAGTAGGTAAATTAACTAAAGCACAAGTTTTAGAAATTGTAGATAAAAAAATCGCTGATATGAATACAAAAGATAGAGAGCAAGCTGCTAAAATTATCATGGGTTCTGCTCGTTCTATGGGTGTTGAAATCGTAGATTAATACTCTTTACCGCCAAGAGTTTAAAAAGGCGGTAGCACTTTATATAAAATGCGGAGAAAATTGATGTCTAAAAATACTAAAAGATTTACAGAATTATTAAAAAAAATAGATTCAAATAAAAACTATTTAATGGATGAGGCAATAAGCACAGTAAAAACTCTTGCTTCTGCTAAATTTGATGAAACAGTTGAAATTGCTTTAAAATTAAATGTTGACCCAAGACATGCAGATCAAATGGTAAGAGGTAGTGTTGTTTTACCTTGCGGTACAGGTAAAAAAGTTCGTGTTGCTGTTATTGCAAAAGATGCAAAAGCTGATGAAGCAAAAAATGCAGGTGCTGATATAGTTGGTAGCGATGATTTAGTAGAAGAAATTCAAAAAGGTAATATGAATTTTGATGTTTTAATTGCTACACCAAATTTAATGGGTCTAGTAGGTAAAGTAGGTCGTATTTTAGGACCTAAAGGTTTGATGCCAAATCCTAAAACAGGTACAGTAACAATGGATGTTGCTCAAGCTGTTAATAATGCTAAAAATGGGCAAGTTAATTTCCGTGTTGATAAACAAGGAAACATCCATGCAGGTTTGGGTAAAGTTAGTTTTACTCAAGAACAATTAAAAGAAAATATGACAGCATTTGTAAAAGCTATTAATAAACATAAACCAGCTGCTGCAAAAGGAAGATATATTAAAAATGCTAGTCTTTCTTTGACTATGAGTCCTTCTCTTTCTCTTGATACTCAAGAATTACTTGATACAAAATAAAATTAATGAGAGTTTTTCTCTCATTAATAAAAATTAGATAAGATAATAACTTTTATTTTATCTAATTTTTATCTTAGATTGGAGATAGCCGAGGTCTTAGGACTTAATTAGATTTTCTGCTCTGCTTGAAATCACCGGTCGGAAAGGAGTAAAGATGACTAAAAGCCAAAAAATTGAACTTGTTTCTAAGCTTGAAGAGGGTTTTAAGGCTAGTGAAGCTGTTGTAGTTTGTAACTACAAAGGTTTAAACACTAAAAAACTTGAAGAGTTAAGAAATAATGCGAGAGAAATGGATGTTAAAGTTCAAATTATTAAAAATACTTTAGCAAGTATTGCTCTTAAAAATGCCGGCAAAGATGGAATGGAACTTAAAGATACAAATATTTATCTTTGGGGTGAAGACCAATTAAATGTTTCAAAAGTTGCTGATAAATTTAGCGAAGCTAATCAAACATTTGAAATCAAAACCGCATTTATTGATGGCGAAGTTGCTTCAGTAGATAAAGTTAAAGCTTTAGCTAAAATGCCTTCTCGCAATGAATTGCTTGCTATGCTTTTGCAAGTTTGGAATGCACCAATCACCAATTTTACAATTGGATTAAATGCATTAAAAGAAAAAAAAGAAGCTGAATAAAATTTAAAAAGGATAAAAAATGGCAATTACTAAAGAAGATGTATTAGAATTTATTTCTAACCTAAGTGTTCTTGAACTTTCAGAATTAGTAAAAGAATTTGAAGAAAAATTTGGTGTTTCTGCCGCTCCAGTTATGGTTGCAGGTGCTGCTGTTGCAGGTGCTGCTGGCGGTGCTGCTGAAGAAAAAACTGAATTTGACATCGTATTACAAGATGGTGGCGATAAAAAAATCAATGTAATTAAAGTTGTTCGTGCTTTAACTGGTCTTGGACTAAAAGAAGCAAAAGATGCTGTTGAACAAACTCCATCAGTTCTTAAAGAAGGTGTTAGCAAAGCTGAAGCCGAAGAAGCTAAAAAACAACTTGAAGAAGCTGGCGCTAAGGTTGAGCTTAAATAATTTTTTTGTTTTAAAAGAAAGGATTGTATGTCCTTTCTTGTTTTCCTTTAATTAGGATTCTTTCTTTCAATACTTTTACCATGGGGTATAATAATATGTTAAATTCACAATCAGGAAATCGTTTAAGAATAGACTTCTCGAATGTTCCACAACAAATAGACATTCCAAATTTATTACAATTACAAAAGAAAAGTTTTGATTATTTTTTAAACATAGATGCTAAAAATTCAGAAAGTGGAATTGAAAAAGTATTTAAATCTATTTTTCCAATTCATGATCCACAAAATAGATTAAGTTTAGAATATGTAAGTAGTGAAGTAGGTAAACCTAAGTACACTATTAGAGAGTGTATGGAAAGAGGTTTGACTTATTCTGTAAATTTAAAAATGAAAATCCGTTTAACTTTACATGAAAAAGATGAAAAAACGGGTGAAAAAATTGGTATAAAAGATATTAAAGAACAAGAAATTTATATTAGAGAAATCCCTTTAATGACAGATAGAATTTCTTTCATAATTAACGGAGTTGAAAGGGTTGTAGTAAATCAACTTCACAGAAGTCCAGGTGTTATATTTAAAGAAGAAGAAAGTTCTACTGTTGCAAATAAATTAGTATATACAGCCCAAATCATACCAGATCGTGGTTCTTGGCTTTATTTTGAATATGATGCTAAAGATGTGCTTTATGTGCGTATTAATAAAAGAAGAAAAGTGCCTATTACAATTTTATTTAGAGCGCTTGGTTATAAAAAACAAGACATTATAAAATTATTTTACCCTATACAAACTATTCATGTTAAAAAAGATAAATTCTTAACCGAATTTAATCCAAATGACTTTTTAGATAGAGTTGAGTATGACTTAAAAGATGAAAAAGGCAATGTAATTCATCAAGCTGGTAAAAGAATGACAAAGAAAAAAGCTGAACAGCTTGTAAAAGATGGGATTAAATGGGTTGAATATCCAGTCGAAATTTTAACAAATAGATATTTAGCTAATCCTATTATTAATAAAGAAACTGGTGAGGTTTTATTTGATTCTTTAACGCTATTAGATGAGGGAAAACTAGCAAAAATTAAAGAGGAGAAACAGTTCGATATTGCTAATGACTTAGCTAATGGAGTAGATGCTGCTATTATTAATTCTTTCATTCAAGATAATGAAACTTTAAAATTATTAAAACAAACTGAGAATATAGATGATGAGAATGATTTAGCAGCTATTAGAATTTATAAAGTAATGAGACCAGGCGAACCAGTAGTAAAAGATGCTGCAAAAGCTTTTGTAAATGATTTATTTTTTAATCCTGAAAGATATGATCTAACAAAAGTTGGTCGTATGAAAATGAATCATAAATTAGGCTTAGATACGCCTGAATATGTTACGGTTTTAACCAATGAAGATATAGTAAAAACTGCAAAATATTTAATTAAAGTAAAAAATGGTAGAGGTCATATTGATGATAGAGACCATTTAGGTAATCGTCGTATAAGATCAATTGGAGAACTTTTAGCAAATGAACTTCATGTAGGTCTTGCTAAAATGCAAAAATCAATTAGAGATAAATTTACGGCTTTAAATACAGATATTGATAAAGTAATGCCTTATGATTTGATTAATCCTAAGACAATTACTGTAACAATTATGGAATTTTTTACTGGTGGTCAATTATCTCAATTTATGGATCAAACAAACCCATTGAGTGAAGTGACTCACAAACGTCGTTTATCAGCGCTTGGTGAAGGTGGTTTAGTAAAAGAAAGAGCAGGTTTTGAAGTACGTGATGTTCATGCAACGCATTATGGAAGAATTTGTCCTGTTGAAACTCCAGAAGGTCAAAACATCGGGTTGATTAATACGCTTTCAACTTATGCTAAAGTAAATGATCTAGGCTTTGTTGAAGCACCTTATAAGAAAGTAGAAAATGGAAAAGTAAGTAATGAAATTGTTTACTTGACTGCTACTCAAGAGGAAGGTTTAGTGATTGCAGCGGCTTCAACTAAAATTGATGAAAAAGGTAATATTGTTGAGGAATTTGTAGAAGCAAGACAAGATGGTGAAACAATCCTAGCAAGAAGAGAAGAAGTACATTTAATTGATCTTTGTTCAGGTATGATAGTAGGGGTTGCAGCGTCATTAATCCCATTCTTAGAGCATGATGATGCAAACAGAGCTTTAATGGGTTCAAACATGCAACGTCAAGCAGTGCCTTTACTAACCGCACAAGCACCTATAGTAGGTACTGGTATGGAAAAAATCATTGCTCGTGATGCTTGGGAGGCTATTAAAGCTAAAAGAGCAGGGATTGTAGAAAAAGTTGATAATAAAAATATTTTTATTTTGGGCGAAGATGAAAATGGGCCATTTATAGATCATTACAAAATGGAAAAAAATCTAAGAACAAATCAAAATACAACTTTTACACAGCATCCAATTGTTAAAAAAGGAGAATTTGTTCAAGCAGGTCAAATCATTGCAGATGGTCCAAGTATGGATCAAGGCGAACTTGCTATTGGCAAGAATGCCTTAATCGCATTTATGCCATGGCATGGGTATAACTATGAAGATGCTATTGTAATTAGTGAGAAAATTTTACGTGAAGATACTTTTACTAGTGTTCATATCTATGAAAAAGAAGTAGAGGCTAGAGAGCTTAAAGATGGTGTAGAAGAAATTACAAAAGACATTCCAAATGTAAAAGAAGAAGATTTAGCACATCTTGATGAGAGTGGTATCGCTAAAATAGGAACTCATATAAAGCCTGGTATGATTTTGGTAGGTAAAGTTTCACCTAAGGGTGAAGTAAAACCTACACCTGAAGAAAGATTATTAAGAGCTATTTTTGGTGAAAAAGCTGGACATGTTGTAAATAAATCTTTATATGCAACCGCCTCATTAGAAGGTGTTGTTGTAGATGTAAAAATCTTTACTAAAAAAGGTTATGAAAAAGATGCACGCGCTATAAAAGCTTATGATGATGAAAAATTAAATCTTGAAAAAGAACATCATGATAGACTTTTAATGATGGATAGAGAAGAAACTTTAAGAGTATGTTCTTTACTTTCTAAATCAGCTTTAAATTCAGATGAAGAAATAAATGGTGTTAAATATAAAAAAGGCTCTAAAGTAGAAATTACAGAATTAGAAAAAATCAATCGTTTTGCATTAAATTCTTTAGTTAAAGCTTATTCTAAAGAAGTACAAAAAGAATATGATGATTTAAAAAATCATTTCCAAAATGAGAAGAAAAAACTTAAAACAGAGCATGATGAAAAATTAGAAATTTTAGAAAAAGATGATATTTTACCAAGTGGGGTAGTAAAACTTGTTAAAGTATATATCGCGACTAAGAGAAAATTGAAAGTTGGGGATAAAATGGCAGGGCGCCATGGAAATAAAGGTATTGTATCTAATATTGTTCCAGAAGTTGATATGCCATATTTACCTGATGGAAGACCTATTGATATAGCTTTAAATCCTCTAGGGGTTCCAAGTCGTATGAACATAGGACAAATTCTTGAAAGCCACTTAGGGATTGTTGGTATGAGACTAGGTGATCAAATTCAAGAAATTTTTGATAGAAGACAAAAAGATTTTGTAAAAGAATTACGTGAAAAAATTCTTGAAATTTGTAGTGTATCTAGACTTGAATTAGAAAAGAAATTTGTGCAAACTTTAAATGATGAACAGCTTATTTCTTATGCTAGGGATTGGGCCAAAGGAGTGAAATTTGCTACTCCTGTATTTGAAGGTGTAACGGTTGAAGAATTTGGTAAGCTTTTTGAAATGGCTAAAATAGCTATGGATGGAAAAAGCGAGCTTTATGATGGAAGAACTGGTGAAAAAATGGCAGAGCGTGTGCATGTTGGATGTATGTATATGCTTAAATTACACCATTTAGTAGATGAAAAAGTTCACGCAAGAAGTACTGGACCTTATAGTCTTGTAACACAACAACCAGTTGGTGGTAAGGCTTTATTTGGTGGACAAAGATTTGGTGAGATGGAGGTTTGGGCTCTTGAAGCTTATGGAGCAGCTCATACTCTAAGAGAAATGTTAACCATAAAATCTGATGATGTTGAAGGTAGATTTAGTGCTTATAAAGCTTTAACAAAAGGTGAGAATGTTCCAGCAACAGGTATTCCAGAGACATTCTTTGTGCTTACAAATGAATTAAAATCTCTTGCTTTAGATGTTGAGATTTTTGATAAGGATGAGAATAATGAGTAAATTTAAACCTATCGAAATAAAAGAAGATGGTAGACCTAGAGACTTTGAAGCTTTTCAATTAAGACTTGCAAGTCCTGAAAAAATCAAATCATGGTCTTATGGCGAAGTAAAAAAACCAGAAACAATTAATTATAGAACTTTAAAGCCTGAAAGAGACGGGCTTTTTTGCGCTAAAATTTTTGGACCAGTAAGAGATTATGAATGTCTTTGTGGTAAGTATAAAAAAATGCGTTTTAAAGGTATTAAGTGTGAAAAATGTGGTGTTGAAGTTACTAGTTCTAAAGTACGCCGTTCAAGAATGGGGCATATTGAATTAGTTACACCGGTGGCTCATATTTGGTATGTAAATTCTTTGCCAAGTCGTATCGGTACTTTACTTGGCGTAAAGATGAAAGATTTAGAGCGCGTATTGTATTATGAAGCATATATAGTAGAAAATCCAGGTGATGCATACTATGATAATGAAAATACTAAAAAAGTTGAATTTTGTGATGTATTAAATGAAGAGCAGTATTTAAATTTAATGCAACGCTATGAAAGTAGTGGATTTAAAGCTAGAATGGGCGGTGAAGTTGTTAGAGATTTACTAGCAAATTTAGATCTTGTTGAGCTTTTAAATAAATTAAAAGAAGATATTGCAGCAACTAATTCAGAAGCAAAGAAAAAAACTATCATCAAGCGCTTAAAAGTGGTTGAAAATTTCTTAAATAGTAATTTAAATACTAATACAAATAGTGATGAAGTAGTTCCAAATCGTCCTGAGTGGATGATGATTACAAATTTACCTGTGTTACCACCTGATTTAAGACCTTTGGTGGCTTTAGATGGTGGAAAATTTGCAGTTTCTGATGTGAATGATTTATATAGAAGAGTTATTAATAGAAATACACGCTTAAAAAGACTTATGGAGCTTGATGCACCTGAAATTATCATTAGAAATGAAAAAAGAATGCTTCAAGAAGCAGTTGATGCTTTATTTGATAATGGCAGAAGAGCAAATGCAGTTAAAGGTGCAAATAAACGTCCATTAAAATCTTTAAGTGAAATCATCAAAGGAAAACAAGGTCGTTTCAGACAAAATCTACTTGGTAAAAGGGTGGATTTTTCAGGTCGTAGTGTTATTGTTGTTGGGCCAAAACTTAGAATGGATCAATGTGGTTTACCTAAAAAAATGGCTTTGGAATTATTTAAGCCACATTTGTTAGCTAAACTTGAAGAAAAAGGTTATGCTACCACTGTAAAACAAGCTAAAAAAATGATAGAAAATAAAACCAATGAGGTTTGGGAGTGTTTAGAAGAGGTTGTTAAAGGTCATCCTGTAATGCTTAATCGTGCACCAACCTTGCATAAGCTTTCCATCCAAGCTTTCCATCCTGTGCTTGTAGAGGGCAAGGCAATTCAACTTCATCCATTGGTGTGTGCAGCATTTAATGCTGATTTTGACGGGGATCAAATGGCTGTGCATGTGCCTTTATCACAAGAAGCAATAGCTGAGTGTAAAGTATTAATGCTCTCATCTATGAATATCTTGCTTCCAGCAAGTGGTCGTTCTGTGACTGTACCTTCTCAAGATATGGTTTTGGGGATTTATTATCTATCTTTAGAAAAAGATGGTGCTAAGGGTGAGCATAAAATTTGTACAGGTATTGAAGAGGTTATGATTGCCCTAGAAGCAAAATCTTTAGATATTCATGCAAGTATTAGAAGTGTAGTTGATGGTAGAAAAATCACTACGACTGCTGGAAGATTAATTATTAAGTCTATCTTGCCTGATTTTGTTCCTGAAAATATGTGGAATAAAGTCATGAAGAAAAAAGATATTGCAGCTTTGGTTGATTATGTTTATAAAGAAGGTGGCCTTGAAGTAAGTGCTAGCTTTTTAGATAAATTAAAAGATCTTGGTTTTGAATATGCAACAAAAGCGGGTATTTCTATTTCAATTGCTGATATTATTGTGCCTGATCAAAAGCAAAAAAGTATAGAAGAAGCTAAAAAACAAGTAAGAGAAATCCAAAATTCATATAATTTAGGTTTGATTACTTCAGGCGAAAGATATAACAAGATTATTGATATTTGGAAAAGTACTAATAATGTCTTATCAAAAGATATGATGGAGTTGATTAAAAAAGACAAAGAAGGGTTTAACTCTATTTATATGATGGCAGATTCTGGTGCTAGGGGTTCAGCAGCTCAAATTTCACAGCTTGCTGCGATGAGGGGTCTTATGGCTAAACCTGATGGTTCTATTATTGAAACACCGATCATTTCGAACTTCCGTGAAGGACTAAACGTTCTTGAATATTTCATTTCAACTCACGGTGCTAGAAAAGGTCTTGCAGATACAGCGTTGAAAACAGCAAATGCAGGTTATTTGACAAGAAAACTTATCGATGTGGCACAAAATGTAAAAGTTACAATGGAAGATTGTGGTGCACATGAGGGTGTTGAAATTAATGAAATTACTGCAGATGGTGTTGTGATTGAAACCTTAGAAGAAAGAATTTTAGGAAGAGTTTTAGCTGAAAATATTATTGATTCTATTACTAATGAGATTTTGTTCTCAGAAGGTACTTTAGTAGATGAGGAAAAAGCTAGAATTATTGTTGAAAGTGGAGTAAAGAGTGTAAGCATTAGAACTCCTATTACTTGTAAAGCTAAAAAAGGAGTTTGTTCTAAATGCTATGGTATTAATCTAGGCGAAGGAAAATTAGTTAAACCAGGTGAGGCTGTAGGTATTATATCTGCTCAATCAATCGGTGAGCCAGGAACACAGCTTACACTAAGAACTTTCCACAGTGGTGGTACTGCTAGTACAGATTTACAAGATCGTCAAGTGGTAGCACATAAAGAAGGTTTTGTAAGATTTTATAATCTTAATACCTATGAAGATAGACAAGGTAAAACTATAGTGGCTAATCATCGCAATGCTGCTATTTTACTTGTGGAGCCAAAAATCAAAGCTCCATTTAAAGGAACTATCCATATTGAGCATGCATATGAGGATGTGGTGGTTAGCGTTAAAGCAAAAAACAATGAAGCTAAATTTATATTAAGAAAGTATGACTTAGCAAAAGCTAATGAGCTTGCCGGTGTAAGTGGTAATATTGAAGGTAAATTATATATTCCATATAGCGATGGTACTGAAGTAGCTGAAAATGAAAGTATTGTAGAAGTAATCAAAGAGGGTTGGAATATACCAAACCGTATCCCTTATGCGAGTGAATTGTTAGTAAAAGATGGCGATCCTATCACTCAGGATATTGTAGCTGGTGCAAAAGGTACCTTGAAGTTTTATATGCTTAAAGGGGATGGTTTAGATAGAATTAGAAATCTTAAAAAAGGTGATGTAGTTAAAGAAAAAGGTGTTTTTGTTGTTATTGCTGATGAAAATGATAGAGAAGCAAAAAGACACTATATACCAAGAGATTCTGTGATTGAATTTGATGATAGTACTTTTGTGGATAATCCTAAAACTATCATAGCAAAATCAAGCAAAGAAGATAAAACTATCATTGCTGAATGGGATGCATATAATAATACTGTAATTGCAGAAGTTGCAGGTACAATTAACTTTGAAGATATTGAATCAGGCTATAGTGCTGATGAGCAAATTGATGAAGCAACTGGTAAAAGATCACTTGTTATTAATGAGTATTTACCAAGTGGAGTGCGTCCAGCGTTGTTAATCATAGGTGAAAACGATAAAGTGGTGCGTTATCAGCTAGAGCCAAAAACTGTTATTTATGTAAACGATGGCGATAAGGTTAAGCAAGCTGATATCTTAGCTAAAACACCAAAGGCAGCAGCTAAATCAAAAGATATTACTGGAGGTCTTCCAAGGGTATCTGAATTATTTGAAGCAAGAAAGCCAAAAAATACTGCTGTTGTGGCTGAAATTGACGGGGTTGTTAGATTTGATAAACCTTTAAGATCAAAAGAAAGAATCATTATCCAAGCAGAAGATGGAAGTAGTGCAGAGTATTTAATTGATAAATCAAAACGCATTCAAGTAAGAGATGGTGAATTTATTCATGCGGGTGAAAAATTAACCGATGGAGTTATTTCAAGCCACGATGTACTTAGAATTTTAGGTGAAAAAGCATTGCATTATTATCTTATCTCTGAAATTCAGCAAGTTTATCGTGGTCAAGGTGTTGTGATTTCTGATAAGCATATTGAAATCATCGTATCGCAAATGCTAAGACAAGTAAAAATTGTTGATAGTGGTCATACAAACTTTATTGTAGGTGATTTGGTTTCAAGAAGAAAATTCAGAGAAGAAAATGAAAGAATTTTAAGATATGGCGGTGAACCTGCTGTGGCTGAGCCTGTATTGCTTGGGGTTACAAGAGCAGCTATTGGAAGTGATAGTGTGATTTCAGCTGCTTCGTTCCAAGAAACAACAAAAGTTTTAACAGAAGCAAGTATTGCAGGTAAATTTGATTATCTTGAAGATCTAAAAGAAAATGTAATCTTAGGTCGTATGATTCCTGTTGGTACAGGTCTTTATGGAGATCAAAATTTAAAGCTTAAACAACAAAATTAATTTTCAATCCTAGCGATTTTGCTAGGATTTTTGGAGTGTATTATGTTCAAAGTGATTGATTTGGAAAAATATAAAAGAAAGGATCATTTTGAATTTTATACTCAAAATATTCCTTGCTCGTTTGAAATTACTGTTAAATTAGATATCAGTTCTTTTTATTATTTTATTAAAAATAATAATTATGAATTCTACCCTTGTTTTATCCACACTATTAGTAAAAGTATAAATGCTTTTGATAATTTTAAATTTAGTTTAGATCAAAACAAACAACTAATATGTTATGATATTATCCATCCTTCTTATACTATTTTTCATAAGGATTCTAAAACTTTTTCTGTTCTTTGGACTTTCTATAAAGAAAATTTAAATGATTTTTTATCTTTATATGAAGAGGATAAACAATTAATAAAAAACGATAAAAGTATGTTTTTAAAAGAACCTATAGATAATATTTTTAATATTTCTGCCATTCCTTGGGTGGCTTTTGAGAATTTTTCTTTACACTTGCCAAAAAAAGAGCAGTATTTCTTTCCTATTATAACAAGTGGAAAGATTATAAAAGAAAATAAAAAAATTCTCATTCCTTTTAGTATTAATGTTAATCATGCCACCAATGATGCTTATCACATTTATTTGTTTTTAGAAAAACTCCAAGAAAACCTTAATAGTTTATAATTTTATAAGTAAAATTTAGATATTATCCAAAGTTTATTATTTTATTAATGAAAGGAATTACTGTGCCAACCATAAATCAATTGGTTAGAAAAGAGCGCAAAAAAGTTTTAGAAAAATCTAAATCACCAGCGCTTAAAAATTGCCCACAAAGAAGGGGAGTTTGTACTAGGGTTTATACAACAACTCCTAAAAAACCAAACTCAGCGTTAAGAAAAGTTGCCAAAGTAAGACTTACAAGTGGCTTTGAAGTTATTAGTTATATCGGTGGTGAAGGTCACAACCTACAAGAACACAGCATCGTTTTAGTGCGTGGTGGTAGGGTAAAAGACTTACCAGGTGTTAAGTATCACATTGTTCGTGGTGCCTTAGATACTGCAGGTGTTGCAAAAAGAACTGTTTCTCGTTCTAAATATGGTGCAAAACGCCCTAAAGCAGCAGCTAAGTAATAAGATTGCAGACAAATCCGTTAGATTTGATTTTGTTTGAGTAAAATTATAAATTTGAAGGAAAATTATGAGAAGAAGAAAAGCTCCGGTAAGAGAAGTCTTGCCAGATCCGATTTATGGAAATAAAGTAATCACAAAATTCATTAATTCTTTAATGTATGATGGTAAAAAAAGCACGGCTACGACTATTATGTATGGTGCTTTAGAAGCTATCGATAAAAAAGGTGGAGAAAAAAAAGGTATAGAAATTTTTAATGATGCTATTGAAAATATCAAGCCTTTATTAGAAGTTAAATCTCGTCGTGTTGGTGGTGCTACTTATCAAGTTCCAGTAGAAGTACGCCCAGCTAGACAACAAGCTTTAGCTATAAGATGGATTATTTCTTTTGCTAGAAAAAGAAGTGAAAGAACTATGATTGAAAAATTAGCAGCTGAATTATTAGACGCAGCTAATAGTAAAGGCGCTTCATTTAAGAAGAAAGAAGATACTTATAAAATGGCAGAAGCTAATAAAGCATTTGCTCATTATCGCTGGTAAGAGGAGTAAAACATGTCAAGAAGTACTCCTTTAAAAAGAGTTAGAAATATAGGTATTGCAGCTCACATTGATGCTGGTAAAACAACTACTAGTGAAAGAATTCTTTTCTTTACAGGTATGAGTCATAAAATTGGCGAAGTACATGATGGTGCAGCTACAATGGACTGGATGGAACAAGAAAAAGAAAGAGGTATTACAATTACTTCTGCTGCTACAACTTGTTTTTGGAAAAATCACCAAATTAACCTTATAGACACTCCAGGCCACGTTGACTTTACAATCGAAGTTGAAAGATCAATGCGTGTTTTAGATGGTGCTGTTGCAGTATTTTGTTCAGTAGGTGGAGTTCAACCACAATCAGAAACTGTTTGGAGACAAGCTAATAAATATGGTGTTCCAAGAATTGTTTTTGTAAATAAAATGGACAGAATTGGTGCAAATTTCTTTAACGTGGAAGAGCAAATTAAAAATCGCTTAAAAGGTAACCCAGTTCCACTTCAAATTCCAATTGGTGCTGAAGATAATTTCAAAGGTGTGATTGATCTTATCACTATGAAAGCTTTGGTATGGGAAGATGAAAGCAAACCAACCGATTATGTAGAAAAAGAAATTCCAGCTGAGCTTAAAGAAAAGGCTGAAGAATATCGTGTAAAAATGATAGAAGCTGTTTCTGAAACAAGCGATGAATTAATGGAGAAATATTTAGGCGGTGAAGAACTTACTCAAGAAGAAATCAAAGCAGGTATTAAAGCAGGATGTTTAAGTCTTTCTATGGTTCCTATGCTTTGTGGTACGGCTTTTAAAAACAAAGGCGTTCAACCATTGCTTGATGCTGTTGTTGCTTATTTACCAGCTCCTGATGAAGTTGCTAATATCAAAGGTGAGTATGAAGATGGTACAGAAGTTTCTGTAAAATCAACTGATGATGGTGAATTTGCAGGTCTTGCATTTAAAATTATGACTGACCCATTTGTTGGACAATTAACTTTCGTTCGTGTATATAGAGGAAGTTTAGAAAGCGGTTCTTATGCATATAATTCAACAAAAGATAAAAAAGAAAGAATTGGTCGTCTTTTGAAAATGCACTCTAATAAAAGAGAAGAGATTAAAACTTTATATGCAGGGGAAATTGGAGCAGTTGTTGGTCTTAAAGATACACTAACTGGTGATACCTTAGCAAGTGAAAAAGATAAAGTTATTTTAGAGAGAATGGATTTCCCAGATCCTGTTATTTCAGTTGCTGTTGAGCCTAAAACAAAAGCAGATCAAGAAAAAATGTCTATTGCTTTAAATAAATTAGCTCAAGAAGATCCAAGCTTTAGAGTTTCTACAGATGAAGAAAGTGGTCAAACTATCATCTCAGGTATGGGTGAGCTTCACTTAGAAATTATTGTTGATAGAATGCTTCGTGAGTTTAAAGTTGAAGCAGAAGTTGGTCAACCTCAAGTTGCTTATCGTGAAACTATTAGAAAAACAGTTGAGCAAGAGTACAAATACGCTAAACAATCAGGCGGTCGTGGTCAGTATGGTCATGTATTCTTAAGACTTGAGCCGCTTGAGCCAGGCAGTGGTTATGAGTTTGTAAATGATATCAAAGGTGGGGTAATTCCAAAAGAATATATTCCAGCGGTTGATAAAGGTATACAAGAAGCATTGCAAAACGGTGTTTTAGCAGGATATCCTGTTGAAGATGTTAAAGTAACTGTTTATGATGGAAGCTATCACGAAGTGGATTCTTCTGAAATGGCATTTAAACTTGCAGCTTCTATGGGCTTTAAAGAAGGTGCTAGAAAAGCAGGTGCAGTAATCTTAGAACCTATGATGAAAGTTGAAGTTGAAACTCCAGAAGAATATATGGGTGATGTTATTGGAGATTTAAATAAACGTCGTGGTCAAGTAAATTCAATGGATGAAAGAGGTGGTAATAAAATTATTACAGCATTTTGTCCTTTGGCTGAGATGTTTGGTTACTCAACCGATCTTAGAAGTCAAACTCAAGGTCGTGCTACTTATTCTATGGAATTTGATCACTATGATGAAGTTCCAAAAAACGTTTCTGAAGAAATTATCAAAAAAAGAAACGGTTAATCTATCAAGATGAGCAAAAAGCTCATCTTGAATTATTTATGTCCTTTTGAATTAATTAAATTAACTACTCCTTTATTAATTTCATATGCTTTTCCAAAACCTTTAACATATCTTCCATTTTTCAGTATAAGTTGAAATAAATGAAAATCTTTCATATTTTTAATGACTTGAATCACTTCTTTGTTGTTTTCATTTTCATAAGTATTTAATACTTGCTCAAAGAGTTGATTATCTCTTGTTATTTCTATACATTCTATTCTAAATTTAAGTCTTTTTCTTGCAAAGATTGACATGCAATCTTTTTCATCTTCTATAAACATAATTTCTATGTTTTTATTATTGTATTTTACTCCTTCAAAATGCTCAGCAATTTCACTAATATAAATATAAAAGTCATTTTTAATTTTTATAATAGGTGCGTATGAGCATATTGTTTGATTGTTTAAATTTAAAGAAGATATCATAATACTTTTGCATTCTTGCATAAATTGATTAATTTCATCATGTAATTGCATATATTTTCCTTGTAGGTTAGAATGGATAAGATTGAGACTGTATAAAGTAAAAGAAGAGTTTATCACTCTTCTTCATCAGTATTTTTGCGTACAACTTTAATGCGTTCTATACTATTTCCATCCATCTTTTTGACTTCATAGTAGCAGAATTCATCTTCTATTCTATCTCCAACTACCGGTAAGCGTCCTAAGAGATTGAAAACATATCCACCTATAGTGACTTGTTCTAGCTCTTCATTAAAGCGTATATCAAGCATTTCTTCTACTTCGCTAATTTCATATCTTCCTTGAAATTCATAAATGTTTTCTGCAAGTTTTTTAAAATGTGGACTAGAATCATCATGCTCATCGTTAATATCTCCAACGATTTCTTCCATAATATCTTCCATGGTTAAAAGTCCAGCTGTGCCACCATATTCATCCACTACTAACGCTGTGTGCACTTGTTCTTTGTTCATCATGAAAAGGACTTTAGATATGCTGATATTTTCTGGCACCAAGATCATTTTGATTAAAAAATCATCTAAATTTTTCTTATCTTTGCTAAGTTCGTTTTGCATGATATCTCTAATGTGTACCATACCTAAAATGATATCTTTAGAACCATCTATATATGGAAAGCGTGTGTGTTTGTACTGACAAACTATTTGCATATTTTCCTCATAGCTTTTTTGTTTGTTAAGACATATCATATCTTTTCTAGGTGTCATGATTTCTTTTGCTACTGTATCTGAAAAATCAACAGCATTACGTATGATTTCAGTTTCAAATTCATCCAAAACTCCACCTTTTTGGCTTTCACTTGCAATAAATTTAATTTCTTCTTCAGAGTGGCTTAATTCATGTTCTTTAGCAGGTTTAATACCTATAACTTTTAAAGAAACTGCAGCTAAAAAGTCAAATGTTTTAATGAAAGGTAAGAAAAGTAACCAAAACAAATGTAATGGTCTTGCAACCCATAAAACAGCTTTATCTGCAATAGCGATAGCAACGCTCTTTGGAACTAATTCACCTAATACAACATGCAATAATGTGATAATAGCAAAAGCGATAACAAATGCTATAGTATGAATTAATGCTGGAGCTAAGCCTAAATTTGCCAAAGGAACTTCAAGAATTTTAGCAATAGCAGGTTCACCTATCCAACCAAGAGCAAGAGAGCTTAGCGTAATACCAAGTTGGCAGGCGCTTAAATAAGTATCTAGTTTTGAAGTGACTTCTAAAGCTTTTTTTGCATTACGTTTTTTTTCTTTTACCATTTCTTCGAGTTTTGATCTACGTACTTTAACAATAGCAAATTCAGATAAAACAAAAAATCCATTTAAAAGCACTAAAGCTAATGCAACAAGAATCATAAAAGTAGAATAGCCTACATCAATTGAGGCAACAGCGGGTAATGTTTGATTTAAGTCTAAAGATTGACTGGGGTCCAAAAAAACTCCTTTAATAAAATTTTTGCAAAATTATATCAAATCAAAACTATAAAATTAGCTTAAAATAAACGACATATTTTAAATTAATTTATGTTTTCTATATTCAATATTTTTTTCAAATTCATCTAAACGTTTATAAATGCTACGCAATTGTGTGATAGTTGTCCAATTGGTGATAAAAATACTAAATGATGATCTAACTTGATCAAAAGCATTGCCAACTTGTATGATAATTCCAAGTTGTATAAGTCCTAAAAACAAGCTTGGAGCCATGATTAAAAAAGGCACTATAACCATGATTTGCTCAAATAAATAAAGCCATATATTAAAATACCCATAATGCAAAAATAATCTTTTATAATTGATTTTAAGTCCAGTAAATAAACTTAAAATACTTTCATCGCTCGCATAATTTTTTCTATCATCTTCAGCAAAAACAAGTTCTTTTCTAAAAGCAGCTTCAGCTTTTTGATTATTATATTCAAGACCAGGTAATTTAATGCCAACAAACCATGATATAACAAGACCTCCCAAAGAAACCAAAAATGCAATCCATACTAAGGATCCATTAATGTCTTTTAAGATAGGTAAATTAACATGCGCACTTAACATCCACAAAATTGGCACAAAAGCAATTAAAGTCATAATTGCCTTAACAAAAGCCAATCCTAAGCTTTCTATGATTTTTGAAAAATTATAAATATCTTCTTGAATTCTTTGTGAGCTACCTTCTATGTTATCATCTTTTTTTTGCCAAAATTTAATATAATCAAAAGTCATAGCCTCACGCCATTTAAAGGCATAAATACTTCCAAAATATTGTGTGATAGTAGCGATTAATACATAAGGCAATGCTAGATATAAAAATTGCTTAATAAAATGATAAAAGTCATCTATACTATGATTTTTTGCATCTTGTAAAACATCATAAAATTCTTTATACCATTCATTTATTGTAACATTAATGGAAGTTTGAGCAAGTAAAGAAGCTAGTAAAAAAAACAAACCCAAATAAGCCCACAATGCCCATTTTTTTGAATAAAAAAAAGATTTAAACATTTAAATTTCTTTTAACATTTTTTCATAGTGTTTTATTGTATGTTTTTTTGCTTTAAAAATTATACTAAAAATCACAATAAAACAACTTGCAACTAAAAATCCAGGAATGATTTCATAAATTGCTATAAAATTTGAACCAAAATGTTTATAAAATATAACAGTTAAAGCTCCACTAACCATTCCAGCTATTGCACCTTCTTTGCTCATATTTTTATAAAATAAAGAAAATAAAATAACACTTCCAAAGCTTGCACCAAAACCAGCCCAAGCGTAAGAAACTATACCTAAAATTTGACTTTGAGTATCAAGTGAAAGTATAAAAGCTATGCAAGCAACAGCTAAAACACCTAGACGTGATAATAAAGTAATATTTTTATCATTTGCTTTTCTTTTTAAGATTTGTGTATAAAAATCTTGCACCAAGCTAGAAGCACACACTAGTAGTTGAGAACTAGCTGTACTCATAATAGCTGCTAAAATCGCACTGAGTAAAATTCCTGCCACCCAAGGGTTAAAAAGCACTTGAGACATTACGATAAATATTCTTTCAGGGTCATTTAAAGTAAGATTAAATTTAGCTATATAAGCAATACCTAAAAATCCTATCATAGCAGCACCAAATAAAGAAATTACCATCCAAGTTATGCCTATAAAAGTTGCAGTAGGAATTTCTTTTACATTTTTTATAGAGATAAAACGAATTAAAATGTGAGGTTGACCAAAATAACCAAGCCCCCATGCTAGGGTTGATACTACAACTAGCCAACCACCACCATCTAAACCAAAGGCTTGGGGTTTTACATCATTTATAGTAGAAAAAGCTTCGCCAAAGCCACCAAGTTCAAAAATCATCACAAAAGGAATGATGATTAATGAGCTCATCATTAAAAGTCCTTGTATCATATCAGTCCAGCATACAGCTTTATAACCACCTAAAAAAGTATATAAAACAATAACTAAAAATCCAATACTCAAGGCAAAAATATAAGGCAAATTAAATACACTTTCAAAAAGTTTAGCACCACTTACTAATCCAGCGCTAATGTAAATAGTAAAAAATACCAAAATAACTACCGCACAAATGCTTCTTAAAATATGCTTATCATCATGAAAGCGACTTTCGAAAAAATCAGGAATTGTAATACATTCTTTGGCTATTTGAGAAAAAATCTTTAATCTTTTAGCAACAAAAGTCCAGTTCAAAAACATACCAAAGCTTAAACCTATGGCTATATAAATTTGTCCCAAACCAGCTGCATATAAAGCACCAGGAAAAGCCATTAAAAGCCAACTACTCATATCAGAAGCACCTGCACTTAAGGCAGATATTACAGGCCCCATGGAAGCATTACCAACAAAATAATCTTTACTGTTTTGATTTTTTTTGTAAAAATAAAAACCTATAAAAAGCATTAAAAATGCATAGGTAATAAAAGTAATAACAATAGGATAAGAAAGTTCCACACTTTGTAAATTCATAAGTGTCCTTAAAAAATTTAAAAAACTATCATTTTACTTGTTTTATTTTAAAAAAACATTATAAAAATTATTTTTTGTTTTTTTATTTCAATGCTTTATAAAGTTTTTTTGTTACAATTTTCTAAAAAATTTAAGGAAAAATGATGAAAAATCTTTTGATTATAGGTGCAGGTGGTGTAAGCCGTGTTGCGACTGTAAAATGTGCAATGAATAGTGATGTCTTTAGTAAAATAACCCTAGCAAGTAGAACTAAAAGTAAATGTGATGAAATAGCAGCTTTTATAAAAGAGCGTTTAGGTGTAGAAATTCAAACTGAGCAAATAGACGCAGATGACACCGCTGCTGTTGTAGAACTTATCAAAAAAACAGGAGCTGAAATTTTATTAAATGTGGCTTTACCTTATCAAGATCTTACTTTAATGGATGCGTGCATTCAAACTAATATCCACTATGTAGATACTGCAAACTATGAACATCCTGATTTGGCTAAATTTGAATATAAAGAACAATGGGCAAGAAATGATAAATTTAAACAAGCAGGAATTTTAGGACTTTTAGGCAGTGGATTTGATCCTGGTGTTACTAATGTATTTTGTGCTTATGCACAGCAAAATTTGTTTGATGAAATTCATTATATAGATATATTAGATTGCAATGCTGGAGATCATGGCTATGCCTTTGCAACTAATTTTAACCCTGAAATTAACTTAAGAGAAGTTTCTGCTAAAGGTCGTTACTGGGAAAATGGAAAATGGATAGAAACTGCACCTATGGAAATAAAAATGGAATGGGATTATCCTGAAGTAGGGGTAAAGGATAGCTATTTACTTTATCATGAGGAGCTTGAAAGCTTAGTAAAAAATATCAAAGGTTTAAAAAGAATAAGATTTTTTATGACTTTTGGGCAAAGCTATTTAACTCATATGAAATGTCTTGAAAATGTTGGTATGCTAGGTATTAAGCCTGTTATGCATCAAGGCAAAGAAATAATACCAATAGAATTTTTAAAAACACTACTTCCTGATCCTGCTAGTTTAGGCCCTCGCACTAAAGGTTATACTAATATAGGTTGTGTGATTCGTGGTGTAAAAGATGGAAAAGATAGACAAGTTTATATTTACAATGTTTGCAATCACGAAGAGTGCTTTAAAGAAACTGGAGCGCAAGCTGTGAGTTATACTACCGGAGTTCCTGCAATGATAGGAACAAAGTTAATTGCTAAAGGAATTTGGCAAGGAAAAGGTGTGTTTAACATGGAAGAATTTGATGCTAAACCTTTTATGGATGAGTTAAATACTCAAGGACTTCCTTGGAAAATTATAGAAATGGAGCCAAATTTAGGAAAGTAATCTCAAGTCTTTTTTTGACTTGAGAAAGTTTCAATAATGACACAATTATTATTAAGTATAGATTGGACACCTTTTTTAGTTTCCATAAAGCTTTCTATTATTACTTGTATAATTTTGTTTTGTTTTTGCATACCTCTTGCTTGGGTTTTTACTTTTAAGCAATTTAGAGCAAAAAAAATTCTAGAAACCATAATAACCTTACCTTTGGTTTTACCACCATCTGTTGTTGGTTTTTACTTGTTGATTTTGTTTTCAAAATACTCTTTTTTGGGTAATTTTTTAGAAAAACACTTTAATATCACTTTAGCTTTTACCTTTGAAGGTTTAGTGATAGCAAGTTGTATTTATTCTTTACCTTTTATGTTTAATCCTTTATATAATGCAATGTCTATGATTTCTAAAAATATTATAGAAGCTAGTTTTTCTTTGGGAAAAAATTCTTTCATCACACTTTTTAAAGTAATCTTACCTAGTATTAAACCAGCTATATTAAGTGCTTTGGTGATAAGTTTTGCACATACTATGGGTGAGTTTGGTATAGTATTAATGATAGGCGGTTCTTTAAGCGGAGAAACAAAAGTAGCTAGTATTGCTATATATGAAAGTATGGAAAATTTAGATTTTACCACAGCCCATATTTATAGTCTCATACTATTAATTTTTAGTTTTATTGTTTTACTAAGTGTGAATCTTCTTAATAAACAAAAAAGATAATATACTTAATCCATTTATTGTTTTCAAGTATTTTGAGTATAAATTTATCTAAATCAAGTTTTATCTTTAATTGTTTGTATTCTCTTTTACTTTCTTATTTATTATCTATATTTAAGATATTATTTTCTTTATATTTGACACGAAATTTTTCATATTTTATAATAACTCATATTCTATCATTTCCCACTATTTTTCTAAAAATTTACCACATGTTATAAACCAATATCCACAGTCCTTTTTTT
>NZ_JANQCX010000014.1:0-28327 GCF_024723575.1 Campylobacter sp. 2352 PW | reverse complement strand
GATTGAAGCTAATACTAATATCTTAGTTCAATCTATTAATGAAATGGGTGAAAGTATTAAAGAGCAAGCTTTAGGAATTTCACAAATTAATCAATCTGTTTCAGTAATTGATGGTTTAACTAAAGAAAACTCACAAATTGCTCATGCGACTAATTCTGTAGCTAATGAAGTTGATTCTATGTCAGCTGATATTGTAGCAGAGGTTAGAAGAAAGAAATTCTAAAAAACTACCCTTTAAAGGGTAGTTTAATTTATAAAATATTCTTGAATTTTATTTTTATCTTCAAAAGCCATACTTTGGAAAATTTTATCTTTAAAGCCTATTTTGTATTTTGTATTATTTTGAGTTTTAGCATAAGTTAGTGCTATGCTTAGAGCAAGTTCAAGATCTTGTGGATTGATGTTTTCATCCACCAAAGAATAAGCACCTATTAAATCAAAAAGTTTTAATTCTTCGTATTTTTGAGTTTTTAATTCTTTTAAAAATTGATTTTCTAGCTCATTTCTACCTACTATCATTTTAGAGCCATTTGGAAGTCTTAAGTGGCGTCCGTATTTTAAAAGTTGAGCATCATTAACTTGCATATTTTTATCAAATTTAATGAAATCTTTGATTTTATTAGAAAAGCTCTCAAGTGTAAGCAAACATCCACCGCCTGGACTTTCAAAATCTTCAAAACCAAATTTGGCAGCTAGTTCAAGTTGTCTTTTTCTACTTCTTCCGCTGATGTTTTCTAACTTTTCTCTATCAACCCAACCCTCACGCTCAGGTTTAGTTAAAGGTAAATTTTTAGCGCACATTGGACGCAAGATTAAATCTTCTTCATCAAGTGCTAGTTTTTTAACCTTAGCCATAGCATCATTTCTTTGACTCATAGGGCGTTGACCAACTACTTCTCCTGTGATGATAAAACTTGCATTTTCATCTTTTAACATTGAAAGAGCAGTTTTAAACATAAAAGCATGACAATCTATACAAGGATTAAAATGCTTTCCATATCCATATTGAGGGTTAAATAAAACTTCTTGCAAATATGTATTTCTTACATCTATCATTTCAAAACTAGCCCCTGCCATAGCAGCGCGTTTTGTCATGAGTTCGCTTTTATCGCTTGTGCCACCAAAGCCTATATTGATATTTAAAGCTTTTACTTCTATACCTTGAGAGCTTATGAGTTTTATAGCAAGCATAGAATCAAGCCCGCCGCTAAAAAGTGCTAATGCTTTCATTTTTTCCTTTCGAAATTTTTGGCATATTGTAATGAATATTTTTTAATTTTTGCGCAAGTTTTTATTTAAAAAATTTCTTCTTCAAAGTTATAATGAATTACTTTTTTATCTTTGATGTTTTTTTGTAGTCTATTTAAAAATAATTCCAAACTTTCCTCATCATCTAAAAAATGCACGCTTTTTAAAACTTCTATCAAATGGTTTAAAAAAACTTCATCATTTTGATAGCTTTTTTTGATTTTTTCTAAATTTTGATTGAGTAAATTATAAATTTGTTTTTTAAAGGCTTGTTTTAAATTCAAACTTTTTAATTTATTAAAATATGCAAGGTTGATCTTACAAATAGCATATAAAAATTCTTCTAAATTGCTTAAATTTTTGATATTTTCAAATTCATAAAGCTCTCTTATACTAGGATCTTCAAAGTTTTTTTGCTCTAAAATAGCTTTAGTAATGTCTTGGTGTAAAAAATATTCTTTTGTACTTAAAAGCTTAAAAAGCCCTATGGTTTCATTGTTTTCATATAAAAATTTCAAAAGCTCTAACTCGCTTATATTGTTGATTTTACTTTGTTTTATAGGATTAATGAAGCTTATTTTTCTTGTATTTTTAGAAAGTTTAATATCATTAATATTTACACCCAAAAGATTTGCTACCAAGGTAGTGTAGGAATTTGCTATTAAAGGTTCAAGGTTAAAAGTATATTTTTGTACCTCTTCTAAAGCCTTTTGTTTGCTAAGTGCTGAGTTTAAATCACAACTTGCAATCAAACTTCTTATATAAAATTCTCCAAGTTCTATACCTTTTTCTAAAATATTAAAAAGTAATTTTTCTTGATGGCTTGCTACAAGTTCGGCCGGATCTTTTCCACCTTCTATTAAGACTACTTTTCCATCAATTTTTGCTAAACTTAGCAAATGTGCTGAACGCACAGCGGCATTAAGTCCTGCATTATCATTGTCAAAACACAAAATTACTCTTGCTTCAAATCGTTTGATTAAAGGTATGTGATTTTCACCCAAAGCAGTTCCCAAAACCGCTACAGCATTTTTAAATCCTGCTTTATGAAAGGCTATAGCATCCATATAGCCCTCACAAATTATCATTTCTTTTTGTTTATAAATGGCATCTTTTGCTAAATTGAGTGCATAAAAAACGCGTGATTTATCAAAAAGTTTGCTTTGGGGAGAATTAACATATTTTGCCATATTTGTTTCATCTAAAGTTCTACCACCAAAGCCTATAAGCAAATTTTTATGATCATAAATACTAAAAGTAATGCGGTTGATAAAACTTGCATAAGCGCCATTTTCATTTTGTTTTATCGCACCTACCTCTAAAGCTTCTTCTTGAGTGATTTGCTCATTTTGTAGCAGTCTTAGTGTTTCATTGGAACTTGGCGCAAAGCCTAGTTCAAAGGTTCTAATATCCTCATCATTTAAGCCTCTTTTATAAAGATAAGCTAAAGCTTCTTTGTTTTTAGCTAGGTTTTGTTTGTAAAAAGCATTAAGAGTAGGCAAGATATGAATGATGGATTTTTTATTATCTTGTTTTTGCGATGTATAAGTAAGTGAAAAATTACTCCATGAAGCAACTTTTTCCACCGCTTCAACGAAGTTTAATTTCTCATAATCCATTACAAATTTAAAAACATTACCCCCAGCCTTGCATGCAAAACAATGATAAAATCCTTTAATAGAATTAATATGCATACTAGGATTTTTATCATCATGAAAAGGACAAATGCAAACATAGCTTGAGCCTTGTTTTTTTACTTCAACGTAATGAGCTATGATATCAACAATATCTGTTTTTTGTAAAAGTTGTTCTATACTTGCTTGTTCTATCATCTTTAAACCTTAAAGAAAATTATATAAGCATTTAGCTATAATTGTTATAAATTTGAAAATTAAGTTGTAAGGTTATGGATTTTTTCTTTGTAGAATACCGCGATCCTTTATTTGGTCTTATTGTTTTGACTGCTTTGGTTTTTATCATAGCTAGCTCACATTATATATGGCGTATTGTTGCAAGTAAAGACCAAAAAAGCAAACTTGATCGTTTTGTAAAAAAATTTGAAATTAATTCCACACACCAACAAATTTTAAAAAATGCCAATTTAAGCATAGAAAATTTAAATTTCTTAGCTCAAATTTTTACCAAAAGTGGTGAATTTGAAAAAGCTGTGGGGATTTATCTCATAGCTTTGCAAAAAGCAAATGAAGCAAGCCAAAAAGAATTTATCTTTTTTTCACTAGCACAAGTTTATCTAAAAGCAGGATTTTTAGAGCGTAGTGTAGAAGCTTTGTTAAATGCCTTAAAAATTAAAGCACGCAATAAAGAAAGCTTAAAACTTTTAAAAATTGTTTATTTAAAACTCAAAGATTATGACAAGGTTTTAGATGTTTTAGAGTGTTTGTTTGAGCTAGGAGAAAATATATATGCAGAAAAAGCCTTGATAAAAGCTTTAAAAATTCAAGCAAGTTCTAAAGAGCAAGAACAAAAACTAAAAGAAATTTTAGCTTTGAGCAAGGATAATGAGTATATTTTAAGACTTTGCTTTTTGCATTATAAAGATAAACTTACTCAAATGCCTCAATTTGAAAATGTCATTGATTTGCTTAATGAATGCAAAAGTCCGCTTAATCTTGAAGATGAAAAATACCACGAGTTTTTTTATGCAAAAAATTTAAGCAACAAAGCTATTCCTATCAAAAATCATAAACTAAAAATTTTAAAAATTTTAAACGATAATGAGCTAAGTGCAAATCTTAGCTTTACTTATGTATGTAATAATTGTAAAAATCAAAGTCCTTTGTTTTTTTATCATTGTCCATTTTGTTATGAATTTGGAAAATGTGAGATTTATTATGAGGTAAAAGCTTGAAAAATATTGAAATTTATACTGATGGTTCTTGCTTAAACAACCCTGGCTTTGGAGGGTGGGCTTATGTTTTAACTTATAAAAATCATCAAAAAGAACAAAGTGGGGCGTGTGAGAATACAACAAACAACCGCATGGAATTAATGGCTATTATAGAGGCTTTAAAAGCTTTAAAAGAACCATGTGAGGTAAAGTTATACACAGATTCAAATTTAATGGTACAAAGTATTAATGAATGGCTTGAAGGTTGGGTAAAAAAAGATTTTAAGGGTAAAAAAAATATTGATCTTTGGAAAGAGTATTTAAATGTAGCTAAAGATCATAAAATAACTGCTTTTTGGATCAAAGCGCACAATGGCCATGAATTAAATGAGCGTTGTGATGAGCTAGCAAGAAATGCAGCCTTAAAGCTCCAAGAAGAAAGGTCAATAAATGCTTAAAAAACTCCAAGAAAGATTAAATTATCATTTTAAAAATGAGCAATTACTCATCGAAGCTTTGACGCATAAAAGTTACAAAAAGCCTTATAATAACGAAAGATTAGAGTTTTTAGGCGATGCTGTGATGGATTTAGTAGTAGGGGAGTTTTTGTTTTTTAAATTTCAAAAAGACTCAGAAGGAAATCTTTCTAAACTTAGAGCGGCTTTGGTGAATGAAAAATCTTTTGCAACTTTAGCGCAAAAACTTGATCTTGGAGCATGTGTTTTTATGTCTATTGCAGAAGAAAATAACGATGGACGCAATAAACCTTCCATACTTTCTGATGCTTTTGAAGCACTAATGGGGGCTTTGTATTTAGAAATAGGTTTTGAAAAAACTAAAAATATAGCATTAAATTTGCTTAATGAAGTTTATCCGCATATTGATACACAAAGTTTGTTTAAAGACTATAAAACAAGACTTCAAGAAATTACGCAGGCAAATATGGCAGGCACACCTGAGTATATTGTAGTAAAGGCTTTTGGGCCTGATCATAAAAAGCAATTTGAAATCGCAGTGAAAATTCAAGGCATAGAAGTAGCAAGATCTACAGCAGGTAGTAAAAAAGAAGCCCAACAACAATGTGCTAAAATCGCACTTGAGAAATTAGGAAAACTATGAATAGCTTTGGAGTAAGATTTAAATTTACAAGCTTTGGCGAATCTCATGGTCAAGCTATAGGTTGTATAATAGATGGTATGCCAGCAGAGGTGAAGTTTGATTTTGATTTTTTACAAGAAATGCTAGATAAAAGAAAACCTGGTCAAAATAAATTTAGCACCCCTAGAAAAGAAGAAGATAAAGCTCAAGTTTTAAGTGGGGTTTTTGAGGGTTATACAACAGGAACTCCTATAAGTGTTTTGGTGTATAATGAAAATACACGCTCAAAAGATTATGAAAAAGATGTATTTCGTCCTGCACATGCTGATTTTACTTATTATCACAAATATGGCATTAGAGATTATAGAGGTGGTGGAAGAGCTAGTGCTAGAGAAAGTGTAGCAAGAGTAGCAGCAGGAGCTATGGCGCAAATGCTTTTAAAAGAATTTGACATAGAGATAATGAGTGGAGTTTTTGGGGTAGGAAGTATTGATAGCAAACTTAGTAATGATGAGTTTGATTTTGATTATGCTAAAAATAGTGAAGTTTATGCTTTAGATAAAAATTTAGAGCAAAGTTTTAAAGATGAAATTTTAAAAGCTAAAAAGGCAAAAAACAGCATAGGTGCTAGAGTTTTTACTAGAGTGAAAAACCCTATCAAAGGCTTAGGCGAGCCTTTGTATGATAAGCTTGATTCTAAACTTGCTCATGCGATTATGGGGGTAAATGCGGTTAAAGCTATAGAAATAGGAAGTGGTTTTCAAAGTAGTTATATGTATGGAAGTCAAAATAATGATGAACTAAAAGATGGGGTGTTTTTAAGCAATCATAGCGGCGGGATATTAGGCGGAATTTCTAATGGGGATTTTATCGATATAAAAACATATTTTAAGCCAACTCCTTCTATATTTTTACCCCAACAAACGCAAAATACTCAAGGAGAAAATGTTATACATGAGTTAAAAGGCAGACATGATCCTTGTGTGGGTATAAGAGGTAGTGTTGTGGTAAATGCTATGGTAGCAATTTGCATGGCTGATGCTTTGCTTTTAAATGCAAGCTCAAATTTGCAAAATTTACAACGAGTTTATGGAAAAAACAAATAAAAATTTAATACTTATTTAGATATGATGATAAAATATCTTTAAAAAGGGAGAAATATGAAAAAAAATATTGTGTTTTTTGAAGTTAGAGGTGGTAGCGATAAAGGTGAAGATGGTCATAGAAAAGATACTATGCCTATGGTAAATGCCTTAAAAGAACAAGGTTGGAATGCTGAGGTTATCTTTTTTGAAGTAGAGAAAAAAGATGAAATTTATGAATATGTAAAAAACAATGCTGATGCTTATGTTTCTAGAATCAACCCAGGAAATTTAAAAGAAGAAAATGAGTATTTTGATATGCTTAGAAAACTTTGTGCAAATGGAGTTATAGGTATGCCTCATCCTGATGCGATGATAGGATATGGCGCTAAAGATGCGCTTACCAAGCTTAATAAAACGGCTTTAGTACCTGAAGATACTTATGCGTATTATGATATCAAAACTTTTAAAGAAAGTTTTCCAAAAACTTTAGCAAAGGGTGAGAGGGTTTTAAAACAAAATCGTGGTTCAACGGGTGAGGGAATTTGGCGTGTGAGATTGATAGATGAGCTACCAGCGGGAACGACAAGTGTGCCATTAAATGCAAAAATTAAATGCACAGAAGCAAAAGATAATCACACAGAAGAAAGAGAACTTGGTGAGTTTATGGACTTTTGTGAGCAATACATTATAGGTGATAATGGTATGCTTGTAGATATGACTTTCTTACCGCGTATCAAAGAAGGTGAAATTAGAATTTTAATGCTTTATCATACTCCAATTTATGTAGTACATAAAAAGCCTGCAGAAGGTGCTGATGCATTCTCTGCTACACTTTTTTCAGGTGCAAAATACAGATATGATGAGCCAAAAGATTGGCAAGGATTGGTTGATTGGTTTTTAGCAACCTTACCTGAAATTCGTTCAAAACTTGGAAATTATGATATTCCTTTGATTTGGACCGCTGATTTTATCTTAGATACAGATGAAAATGGTAAAGATAAATATGTTTTAGGTGAGATTAACTGCTCTTGTGTAGGATTTACCTCTCCTGCTGAATTTGTTGATCCTATTGCTAAAAAAGTAGCTCAAAATATCATTGATATCGTAAGTAAAAATCAACCCTTGTTTTAACAAGGGTTTTTTGAAAACTCATTATGCTTTTAACTATACTTTATATTATCGGAATTACTGTTGATGCAATGACAGGAGCTATTGCTGCAGGAAGACATAAAATGGATCTTTTTGGAGTGATATTTATAGCTTTAGTAACAGCTATTGGCGGAGGTTCTATTAGAGATATTTTACTTGATCATCATCCGCTAACTTGGATTAAAACTCCTGAGTATGTGATTTTAATTTGTGTTGCAGCTATGATTACAACAAAAATTGCCAAATATGTTATAAGGCTTGAAAAACTTTTTTTGATTTTAGATGCTATAGGTTTGGTTGTTTTTAGTGTTTTAGGCGCACAAATTGCAATACAAATGGGGTATGGTTTTATAGTGGCTGTGAGTTCAGCTGTGATTACTGGTGTGTTTGGTGGGATATTAAGAGATATATTGTGTGCTAGGATACCACTTGTATTTCAAAAAGAAATTTATGCGGGTGTTGCTATATTAACAGGGGCTTTGTATTATATATTGTATATTTTAGGCGTAGATGAGTTGTGGGTAATTCTTGCTTCATTGATTGTAGGAACCATAGCAAGACTTTTGGCTATATATTATGGTTTAAGTTTGCCTATATTTTCTTTTAAAGATGGAGAAAATAAAGAAAGTTAAAATTCTATCTTATAAACTCTTAAAGGATAAGACTTATTATCCATAGTATTTTCATAAAATCTTACAAGCTTGTCAGTAGGTAAATTTATTTATATTTTTTACTTTTAGAATATTTATTTGATGTATTGGTTATAAATTAAGCTTAGTTATGGAAAATTATTATTTTTGATATTTTTGTAATTAGAAGTTAAAAGTGGTGACCCATACGAGACTCGAACTCGTGTTACCGCCGTGAAAGGGCGATGTCCTAACCGCTAGACGAATGGGCCAAATATTAAATAAGAAATGAAATTATATCTTATTTAATTTAAAAAAAACTTAATTATTTTACAAAGCGCAGATAAAAATAGCCAAATACACCCGAAGCTAAGGAAGCTAGTAAAATAGCAAAATTATCCACAAAATTAAATATATCACTTACTTCATAGGCAAGGGCGTCTATAAAAAAGCTCATGGTAAAACCTATACCTGTGAGTATGCAAACTCCATAGAGTTGTTTAAAATTAGCATCTTTTGGTAGTTTTGCAAGTTTAAGTTTAATTGCCATATAAGCAAAGCCAAATACACCTAGTTGTTTTCCAACAAACAAGCCTAAGAAAATCCCTACACTTACACCGCTAAATAGCATATGTACTTCAATTTTTGAAAGATCAACCCCTGCATTGGCAAAAGCAAAAAGTGGTAGTATTATAAAAGCTATCCAAAATTTTAAACCATGCTCGATTTCTTCTAATAAAGCATGGTTGTTTTTTGTATATACAGGTATAAATAAAGCTGTGATGATGCCTGCTAAAGTTGCATGCACTCCGCTTTTTAATACACTAAGCCAAAGTAATGCTCCAAGTATATAATAAAATGATTTTCTTTCATTACCCAAGCGATTAAGTAAAAATAGACCCACAATGCAGCAAAAGGCAACAAAAAAGGCTAAAGTTGAAAGCTCTCCTGTGTAAAAAATCGCAATGATTAAAATAGCTCCTACATCATCAAAAATCGCTAAAGACACTAAGAATATTTTTAAAGAACTTGGTATGCGTTGTTTTAGCATTGCAAGTATAACTAGAGCAAATGCAGTATCAGTTGCAGTAGGTATAGCCCAACCTTTTAAAACATAAGCATCGTTAAAATTGATAACACAAAATATCAAAGCAGGCACAACTATACCGCCTATAGCAGCCATTAAGGGTAGGGTAATATTACTAAGAGTTTTAAACTCTCCTTGAGCAAATTCTTTTTTTAATTCAAGTCCTATGGCAAAGAAAAAGATTGCAATAAGACCATCATTAATCCACAATAAAGAAGGCTTAAAAAGTTCCCAAGCACCCACTTTTACACCCATTTCTACACTTAAAAAATCCATATAGTGTTGTCCATAAGGACTATTTTTAAGTAGTAAGGCAAAGATCGTTGCTAATAAAAGCAACAATCCTCCTAAAATTTCAAGTGATAAAAAGTTTTGGAAACTTCTTAATTTCATTTTTTAAAACTATAAATAAGTTTTAGGTAAACATATCCAACTATAGCGCTTAATAATGAAGCTACTAAAATTGCAAGTTTGTCTGAATATGCAAAAATATCACTATTTTGATAAGCTAGGCCATCTATAAAAAAGCTCATAGTAAAACCTATACCTGTGAGTATACAAACCCCGTAAAGTTGTTTGAAATTAACATTTTGTGGAAGTTTTGCCAGTCCTAGTTTTATACTAATATATGAAAATAAAAATACTCCAATTTGTTTTCCTAAAAATAATCCTAAAATAATACCTAAGCTAACCGAAGAAAACATAAAACTTGGATCCATATCTTTTAAATCAACTCCCGCATTGGCAAAAGCAAAAATAGGCAAGATGAAATAACTCACCCAAGGTGCTAAGTCATGTTCTATTTCTTTTAAAAAAGACTCACCACTTTTTGTTTGAAGTGGTATAAATAAAGCAGTAATCACACCTGCCAAAGTTGCATGCACCCCACTTTTTAACATGCTTATCCAAAATACTATAGCTATTATGATATAAAAAGATTTTTTGGTAACATGGAAGTGATTTAGCAAATAAAGTGCTAAAATACACACCAAGGCAGCAATCATAGCAAAAACTGAAAGTTCGCTTGTATAAAATAAAGCAATTACAATAATCGCGCCTAAATCATCAAAAATAGCTAAAGAAAGTAAGAATAATTTTAAAGAAGTAGGTACTCTTTTGCCTAAAAGCATTAAAATACCAACCGCAAAAGCCACATCAGTAGCCGTTGGTATAGCCCAACCTTGCAAAGCAAAAGGATCCTTATAGTTAAAAAACGTAAAAATTAAGGCCGGTACTATCATACCGCCAAGTGCAGCAAATACAGGTAAAGACATAGCCTTTATACTATTGAGTTGCCCTCTTGTTACTTCATATTTTAATTCAAGTCCTATGGCAAAGAAAAAGATTGCAATAAGGCCATCATTAATCCATAAAAGTAAAGGTTTGAAAATTTCTAAACTTCCAGCTTGAAAGCCAAAAGGAATATTTAAAAAGTTAGTATATTGATCCGTTAAAGAACTATTTTGTAAAATGAGTGCAAGTACGGTAAAAAATATTAGCAAAACACCAGGAAAAGTTTCACTTTTAACAAAGGTTTGAAGTCTTTGCATAAATAGCCTTTTTAAATTTTTATTAACGTGTTATTTTAACATAAAAAGGCTTGAAATTTAAAGTTTAAGCAGAAAAACTGCTTAAACAGGTATAACGCGTATATTTGGACTAAGTTCTTCTTGTAAGATATTTTCTATAGCATATAAGGTTGCACCACTCCCACTTGAACAGCCACTACATGCTCCAAGATAACGTATATATATATCTATATTTTTATTGTCGCTTTTTTGGATATCAATTACTTCTAAGTCCCCACCATCTCCATGTAGCATAGGACGCACATCGCTATCTAAAACAGCTTCTACTGCTTTTAGTTGTTTAACCATGGTCATATCATCAAAAGCAATATCTGTTTTACTTTGATCTTTTAGCTTTTCTCTTTCCATTTCAGCTCTAGTTTCAGTTAAAATATCTACAAGATAATAATCTTTTTTCTCATGTCCTCCAGGCTTAACACAAGATTTACAAAAAGCACCTGCTTTAGTAAATTGCGTGATTTCTTCTACTGTATGTAAATCATTTAGTTTGATTACTTCTTTGATAGTTCCAAGGCTTACCCTAGCACACTCACAAACTATGATTTGATCTTCAAAGTCTTCGGGATTAACACCTTTATAATGCGCTGCAGCTTGTTTGATAACATCATAAGCCATAACTGAGCAGTGCATTTTTTGCGGTGGAACTGCAGGAGTTTCAGGGTTATCTCTCATAGCAAATTCAACATCTAAATTTGTAATTTTTACAGCCTCATCTACGGTTTTACCTATACAAAGATCAACCATAGTATCACTGCTTGCTATTGCTGTACCACAGCCAAAACTTTTAAATTTAGCATCAATGATTTTATCAGTTTTTTCATCTACCAACCAATAAAGTCTAACTGCATCACCACAGCTTTCAGCTCCAAAATCTGCAACAATAAGTTTTGCATTTGCTTTTTGTGCATCTTCTTGTGTGAATTCGCCCATATGTTGAGGGTTGTTCATTCTATCTTGTACTTTTTGAGAATACTCATCCCAAATTGATCCGCCAATTAAATTATTCTTTGCCATTTTTTATCCTTTAAATATTTTCAGGCTTATATGCATAAGTACTTGAGATCGCTCTAAGTCTTTGCGTTGCTTTTTTTATTTGCTCTGCTGCATAATCAATTTCATCTTCTGTGTTAAATCTTGATAAAGAAAGTCTTAGGGCAGTATGAGCTAAATCGTTTTCAGCACCAATTGCCTCCATGATAGGATTGCTCTCAAGTGCTTCGCTAGCACAGGCTGAACCGGTGCTTGCTGCTATACCATTTTTGTTTAAATCCCAAAGCATAGCCTCGCCTTCTACGCCTTTAATGCTTGCTAAGATGGTATTAGGAACCCTTCTTGATCTATCTCCAACTACACTTGTATCAGGCATAGCTAAAATTAAATCTTCTAATTTATCTCTTAATCTTCTAATGTGTGAGTTTTCAAAATCAAGCATAGTATTTGCAATTCTTAAAGCTTCTGCCATTGCTATAATATATGGCACATTTAAAGTTCCACTTCTTCTACCACCCATATGCTCACCACCATGTAAAAGCGGAGTTAATTCTATATCTTTTTTAATATAAAGTCCACCTACACCTTTTGGTCCATGGAATTTATGTGCAGAAAATGAAGCAAAATCAACTCCAGCTTTTGCAAAATTAACCTTGATTTTCCCAACAGCTTGAGTTGCATCAGTATGAAATAATGCTCCATATTCATGAGCAATTTGAGTCATTTCTTCTATAGGAAAAATCATACCAGTTTCATTATTTGCCCACATAATGCTTACTAGGGCAGTTTTATCTGAAATAGCTTCTTTTAGATCTTTTACACTAGAAACACCCTCATGATCAACGCCAAGTTCTATGACTTTTACTCCTAAAGATTTTAAAAACATAGCACTAGCTGCTACTGCAGGATGTTCTACACTAGAAATAATTACTTCATTTCTATCGCTATTTAAAATTCTATCAAAATACACACCTTTTAATGCCCAGTTGATACTCTCTGTGGCACAGGAAGTGATAATGATGTCATCTAAATCGCTTGCCCCAAGTCCTGCATAAAGTTTATCCATAGCTTCTTTTAAAGCAGGGTGAGTTACACTACCCCATTGATGAAGGCTGTTTGGATTACCATAATGTTCTTTTAAAAAAGGTTTCATAAGCTCATAAGCTTCTGGTGCAAGTTGTGTTGTTGCATTATTGTCTAAATATACTTTCAAAATTACACTCCTTTAATTAGGATAATTTTTATCTTTTTTGTTAATATACACTAAAATGTTAAATTTAACATTAAACTAAATGGATTTCACTTGTGTAAAATTTTTTATTATTTTAGCACAAGTTAAGCCATTGCATTTAAATATGAGTGTAAAATTTTATTAATGCTTGCTTGTCTTTTGCGATTTTCTAAAAATTGAGTATCTAAAAGTTCTTTTTGAGTATTAATTTTTTCAAGATCGATATTAGAATCATTTTGATTAAACTCTTTTTTTAAAGCTTCAAAATCTTTGCTAATTTGCTCACTATAAAGACTATAAATAGAACTTGAATTAGCAAATTCTTGCATGTTGATACTGTGTTGATAGTTAATGTATTGTTGAAAGAAAACTGAAAGTTTATCTTCTGTGGTGTTGTTTTTATCTACTCCATTGATATATAAATATAAATCAAAACTCATTTTTTCTTTATTGCTTTCACTTAGATAATCTTGCATATTCATTTGACCTCTCATGAGTTTTTGAAAATTTACATTAGAAGACATATCTAACTCAATAGGAGTTAAAAAGAAATTAGCCTTTTGATTATTTTGTTCTTTTAAATCATGATAAATATAATTAAGCAATAATCCACTTTTAGAAACTTCGCCTTGTCGGTTTAGATAAGGTCTTATGATAGGATTACTAGCTGTGTTTTCAATGCTCGCATTGAATGCAAAGTCTCCTATTTTGTTATCAAGCATTAAGGTATTTAGATTTTTATTTGCTTCTTTTGCATTTTGTAAACTTTTGGCATTTTCATAAACTTTTAAAATTTTTCCTTCATAAGTATAGCTATAACCTTGATTTAATTCTGAAATTTGTGCTTTACTTAAAAAACTATTATCATTTTTTTGAAATTCATGATTGATGGTTTTTAGTGTATTATGATAAGTGTTTAAAAGTCTTGGTAAGTCTATTTTGTTATAGTTTAAATTTTCATCAAGCTTTATAAGTTGTTTTGAAATTTCTCTTATGCTTTTTATATTAATATCATAATCAAGAGGCAAAGCAGCCGTTTTATTAAGATCTTTTTCAAAAAAACCTTGCTCATTGATTCTAAAACCAAACTCGCTTGCATAGCTTACTTCATAATCTAAATTAGAACCTTTTATATCAAGTAAATCACTTTTAATATTGGTATTTTCTTTTTTTTCTTCCGCGTGTCCAGTCTTTGCAAAAGGATAATTTGCAAAATTCTGATACGGATTGACATTAGAATTTACAAACATAACTCTTCTCTTCAAAAATATTGCTTAGCCTTAAAAAAGCAAAAGCTATGCCAAAATTTTTGAATCGAAGAGAAAAATTAAGCGTAAATGTCAAGCAATCCTGAACTAGTGCTAGGAGTAGTAGTTGGAGCAGGGTTTGCATTTACGCCTTCAAGTGCTTGCATTACTGCATTTTCATTGGCTTCTATGGTTTTTTTCATCATAGTAGTTGCAATGTTAAGCATTAAACTTGCTTGGTTGTTAGTAACTTCGCCCATAACATACTCCTTTTGTTTGGATTAGTAATATTATCGGCAAAGTTTGGTTAATATTAAGCTATATTATAAATTTTTGATAAGTAGTGATTGTGAGTGTTTTCTTTTGCTTCAAGCATATCGATATAGTTTTTAAACTCATCCATATCTTTAAAAAGATTTTTCATGGTAGTGTTAATTTCGCTAGAAAAATTTTGAAGATTGCTTTGTGTTTTTAAATATCTTTCTATTTGATAAATTCTAGCGATTTCTCTTTCATACTCATCTTGAGTTATTCTTTTTGCACTAAATTCTGCATTTAGTATTTTTTTATCATTGATAATAAATGATTTTTTTTGATTGTTGATTTTAAATTCAACGATAAATTCTTCTTTTGAATTAATAATTTTTAAGTATTTTAATTTAGCTTTATTTTCTAATAAAAGATAGCTTATACACTCTAAAAACATATGTGTAAAAATTTCTCTTTCAAAGATATTTTGACAAATATCGGTGTATTTTAAACCCAAGCTTTGTTGATGATCTAAAAAAGCTATATTTGACATGATCCATCCTTTTTTCATGACTTTTTATCATAAAAAAGCAAAAATCATTCCAATTATTGCGTATTAATCATCTTTAGCATATTGATAGTATCTTCAAATTCAAAACTTTCTTCAGGATTTTGACTAAGAAATTGTTGCATAAAGTCTTTTTTAGCGATAGCCTGATCAAGTTCTTTATCAGTGCCTTTTTGATAAGCACCGATTCTAAGTAAAACCTCATTTTCTTTAAGCAAAGAATTTAAACGTTTAAATTTTCTAGCAGCTAGTTTGTGTTCATCACTAATAATATCACCCATAACCCTTGAGGCTGAATTTTGTATATTTATAGGTGGATAAATTCCAAAGTCAGTAAGTTCGCGACTAAGCACTATATGCCCATCAAGTATTGATCTGCTTTGATCAGCTATTGGATCACTCATATCATCTCCATCAACCAACACGGTAAAAAATGCTGTTATAGTGCCTTTACCTTCTTCTTTTCCTGCGCGTTCCATAAGCTGAGGTAAAAGACTTAAAACGCTTGGTGGATAACCTTTTGTTGTAGGAGGTTCACCTAGAGCTAGGCCTATTTCTCTTTGAGCCATAGCAAAACGCGTTACACTATCCATGATAAATAATACATCTTTACCTTGTTCTTTAAAATACTCAGCCACACTCATAGCGCAAAATGCTCCGTATTTTCTCATCAGCGCACTATCATCACTTGTTGCAACGATGATGACAGTATCATCAAGTTTACCACCAAGATTTTTTTGTATAAATTCAGGAATTTCTCTACCGCGCTCACCAATTAAAGCTATGACTTTAATGGGAGCTTTGGAATTTTTTACTATCATGCTCATAAGGGTTGATTTACCAACCCCACTTCCTGCAAAAATCCCAAGCTTTTGTCCTACCCCACAAGTTAAAAGCGCATCTATTGTTTTAACTCCTACTGGAAAGACTTCCTCTATCAAACCTCGTTTCATTGCATCAATAGGTGCACGCATAATAGGCATAAATTTACTTGCCTCAATAGGTCCTTTGCCATCTTTTGGTCGCATAAAAGGATCAACCACTCTTCCTAAAAGTTCATCACTAACTCCTATTTGCATACCTGCATCGTTAATAAAAGCACGATCACCTATTTTAAAACCTTCTACAAAGCCAAAAGGACTTAAATAGCTTAAATTCTCATCTACTTCTACCACCATAGCCATAGCCTCTTTATTCTCATCTTCACTAGAAACTATTTTAATGATATCACCTATGCTAGTTTTTAAGCCATTTATTTCTATACTAGTGCTTGAAATTTTAGTAATTTGTCCAAAAACACTGGCAAGATTTTGTGAAGCAATTTTGCTACGAAGTTTTTCTAAACCCATTAAAATCTAACCTGTTTTGCTGAGTTAATTAAAGTGAAAAATTCTTTTCTTGTTTTTTCATTTTTTAAAAAGCTACCTCTTAATGCTGAAGTACTAGTAGTAGAATTTGCCTTTTGTACCCCACGCATTTCAACACACATATGTCTTGCTTCAATAACCACCCCAACGCCTTTTGCACCTACATGTTCCATTAGTGCTTCTGCGATTTGCTCTGTGAGTTGCTCTTGAATTTGTAAGCGTCTTGCAAAAACTTCTACAAGGCGTGGAATTTTACTAAGACCTACGACTTTTTTATCTGGTATATACGCAACATGCACGCGCCCAAAAAAAGGCAAAAGATGATGCTCACAAAGACTATAAAATTCTATATCTCTTACTAAAACCATTTCATTGTTTGAGCTTTCAAATAAGGCATCATTTAGTATTTGTTTTGGATCTTGTTTATAGCCACTATTTAAAAATTCAAAAGCCTTAAAAACTCTAGTAGGAGTTTTTAAAAGTCCTTCTCTTTGTGGATTTTCCCCAATAATCTCTAACATATTTTTTACTGATTGTTCAAATTTTTCTTGCATTTTTTCTCCATCAAAAATTAAAATTTTAACATATTTTTATTTTTATATAAAGTGATAAGGAAAATTTTGGTATATTATCAAAAAATTTTATTTAAAAAGGGAAAATATTATGGAAGTTACAGCAAAACTAATTGATTTTGCAAATGCAAATGCTACTGTGAAAATTGCTCAAGGAGCTATTAAAGCAGAAGTTGAAAAATTAGCTAAAAAAGCATCTAAAACTATGAAAATGGATGGTTTTAGAGCAGGAAAAGTTCCTGTTGCTGCTATACTTAAAAGATATGAAAAAGAGCTTACAAGAGATGCGGAGCAAGATCTTTTAAGAAATGCTGTAGATGGTGCTTTAAAAGAAGTTAAAAAAGAAGCTAAAGATTTAGTAGGTGAGCCATATTTTGAAAAATTTGATAGAAAAGATGGTGCTATTGAGGCTCAAATGGTATTATCTTTTAGACCAGAAGTAAAATTAGATGGATATGAAGAACTAATTCCAACTTATAATACACCAAAAGTAACTCAAAAAGAAATTGATGCAAAAAAAGAAGAATTATTAAAAAGATTTGCTACTCCTGAAGCGATTAAAGAAGCAAGAGCTTTAAAAGAAGGTGATTTTGCTAAATTTGATTTTGAAGGTTTTGTTGATGGTAAAGCTTTTGATGGTGGAAAAGCTCAAAATTATGTTTTAGAAATTGGTTCAAAACAATTCATACCAGGATTTGAAGAAGGTATGATTGGTTTAAAAGCAGGTGAGGAAAAAGATATTAATGTAACTTTTCCAAAAGAATATGGCGCAGCGCATTTAGCAGGAAAAGATGCGGTATTTAAAGTAAAAATTCACGAAATTCAAGAACTTAAATTACCTGAGTTAAATGAAGAGCTTTTAAAAAGCTTGTTACCTGAAGAAAAAGAACCAAGTGTTGAAAAATTAGATGCAAAATTAAAAGAACAACTAAAAAATGAAAAAATCTTTAAACTTATCAATGATGAGCTTAAAAATCAATTTGCAGAAGCTTTGGTAGCTAAGTTTGACTTTGTTTTACCAAGAAATATAGTAGAGCAAGAAACAGATATGCAATTTAGAAGTTCTTTGAGAACTTTAAGCGAAGAAGAATTAAAAGAATTTAAAGATGAGGCTAAATATAAAGAAAAAAGAGAAAGTTTTAAAGAAGATGCACGAAAAAGCGTAAAATTAACTTTCATTATAGACGAGCTAGCAAAACTTAGAAATGTTACAGTAAGCGATCAAGAATTAATCCAAGCGATTTATTTTGAAGCTTATAGATATGGTTTTAACCCGCAAGAACATTTAGATAATTACAAAAAACAAGGTGCACTGCCTGCTATTAAAATGTCTTTAATCGAAGAAAAACTTTTTGCTGATATTTTCAAAAAAAATGACAAAAAGAAAACTGAAAAAGAAAGTGAAAAATAATGAGCTCATACATACCTTATGTGGTTGAAAAAACAAGCAGAGGCGAAAGAAGTTATGATATTTATTCAAGACTTTTAAAAGATAGAATTATCATGTTAAGTGGCGAGATCAATGATGATCTTGCTGCTTCTATTGTAGCTCAGCTTTTGTTTTTAGAGGCTGAAGATCCTCAAAAAGATATTTATCTTTATATTAACTCACCAGGTGGGGTTGTAACCAGTGGATTTAGTATTTATGATACGATGAATTATATTAAAGCTGATGTAAGTACTATTTGTATTGGTCAAGCTGCTTCAATGGGTGCATTTTTGCTTAGTTGTGGTGCTCCAGGGAAAAGATTTGCTCTGCCAAATTCAAGAATTATGATCCATCAACCACTAGGTGGTGCAAGAGGGCAAGCAACTGATATAGAAATTCAAGCAAAAGAAATTCTAAGATTAAAAGCGATTTTAAATGATATTTTGGCTAAAAACACCAAACAAAAACTCTCTAAAATAGAAAAAGACACTGATAGAGACTTTTTTATGAGTGCTGTAGAAGCTAAGGAATATGGCTTAATCGATAAGGTTTTGGAAAAAAGTTTTAAATAAGGAAAAGCATAGCAATGTTAGATGATGATTTATTTGCTGATTTAAATTTAAGTAGCGATCCAACTCCAGCCAAAGAAGCTCCAAAAATTCAAAAAATTAGTGGAGGTGAATTTGAAAAATTTGCAAAGTCTATTTTGACTGAGCTTGTAAAAGATAATGTACCTCCAACACCAACTAATTATGGAGTTTATTTTCAAAAAATGCTTGAAGAACGTCCGGTAGCTTTTAAGAAAAAAGTTAGCGAGATTATGGAATTTGAGCAAAACGATGATGGTATCAAACGTGCAAATATAGAACAAGAAATCAAAAAAAGTTTTAGTTCTACTTCGGCATTATTGCAATACATTGCTATGATTTATAGACATCTTGAAACAGTTAAAGATATGTTAAGAAGACGTAATTCAGAACTTGCTATTAGTACAGGAAATTTAGCTGTTTCTAATGTAATTCACGCTCTTGAAGCAGATCTTTCAAGATTTTCTAGTATTTTAGATAAATATTCAGATGAGATTAAAGAAAGTTTTGATGAGGTTAGACAAACTTATAAACATATAGAAGAGCAAAGTGATTTTGACTCTAAATTTGGAGTTTATAATAAAAAATATTTTTTAGAAAATTTAGAAAAAAGCATTGAAAGTAATGCAAAATATAATTATCATACTTCCTTAATATTTTTTAGAGTAAAAGAAGAAATTCTTGAGCAAACTTATACTCAAAAAGAAAAAAATGCTTTTTTAAAAGGTGTGTGTAGAATTTTTAGTAAAAATGTCTCTTCAAGCGATATAGTAGCCCATTGCGGAAACAATATTTTTGCTATGATGATTTCTCATACAAATTTAGAAAAAGCACAAGAAATATGTAATAAAATTTTAGAATCTTTAGAAAATTCAAATTTTTTCCTAGCAGATAAAGAAATAGATGTAGATGTTGAAGTGGCTATAAGTGCTGTTAATCAAGATAGTAAGGGTGAAGAATTAATAGAAAAATGCATTGAAGCTTTAAAAGATTCAGGAAAAAATTTAGAACCCTTTATAATAGTGGAAAAAGAAAAATGATAAGAAAGATAATTACCTATCCTAATCCAAGATTATTTTTAGAGTCAAAAAAAGTAGAAAATTTTGATAAAGATTTACATATACTTCTAGATGATATGTATGAAACAATGATAGCTAATAAGGGCGTAGGCTTGGCTGCTATTCAAGTTGATGTGCCAATTAGAGCTTTGCTTGTAGATATTGGTGATGAAGAAGGTGAGCAAAAAGAAGATAAACAAACTCTTTTAGAAATTATTAATCCTATTATAACACCTTTAGATGATGAAAAAAATTCTTGTAACGAGGGTTGTTTAAGCATACCAGGTTTTTATGAAGATGTAATGCGCTATAAAAATATACAACTTGATTATCAAGATAGATTTGGCAAGCCACAAAGTTTGCAAGCACATGATTTTTTAGCAGTGGCTATTCAACATGAAGTTGATCATCTTGATGGGCATTTATTTATAGAAAAACTTTCTTTTTTAAAACGCCAAAAATTTGATAAAGACTTTAAGAAAAAATCCAAAAAGACCAAATGAAAAAACTAAAATGTGCAAGTTTTTCTACAGAGCTTGATATTATCGATGTAGAATCAACTTTCACAAGAGGTTTGCCAGGTTTTAGTATAGTGGGTCTTGCAAATTCTACCATCAAAGAAAGCACAGAAAGAGTTAAGGCAACTTTACTAAGTCAAAATTTCAATTTCCCAGCTCAAAAAATCACTATCAATCTTAGTCCATCAGATATCCCTAAAAATGGCTCTCATTTTGATTTGGCTATTGCGATTTTGATTTTATTTCAAAAAGAAAATTTAGATGACTTTTTTGTTTTTGGAGAACTTGGTTTAGATGGAAGTATTAAAAGCACTGCTAGTTTATTTTCTATCTTGCTTTTTTTAAGTGCAAAAGTACAAAATGCCAAAGTAGTAGTACCAAAAGCTATAGCACAAAAAGCTTCGATGATACCTAACTTAACAATCTATGTTTTGGAAAATTTAGCCCAAGCTATGGATTTTTTTAAAGAAAAAAATTATGAGAATTATCATATAAATAATGCTCATCCTTTGTTTGAAAATGCCATAGAAATTAATAATCAAAAATATATAAAAAATTCTATTTATCCTTATGATTTTAAAGAAGTTAAGGGTCAAGAAAATGCTAAATTTGCTTGTATAATAGCAGCTTTGGGTATGCATAATATTTTATTTGAAGGTAGTCCAGGTAGTGGTAAAAGTATGTGTGCTAAAAGACTTCCTTTCATCATGCCACCACAAAGTTTGAAAGAAATTTTAGCCCAAAATGCCTATAAGTCATTAAACTCTTTAGATGATGATTTTAGTGCTAGTAGGGTTTTTAGAAGTCCTCATCATACAAGCACTAGGGCTAGTATTTTTGGTGGAGGAACTAAAAATGCCAAGATAGGAGAAATAGCACTTGCAAATGGAGGGGTTTTGTTTTTTGATGAGTTTCCTCATTTTTCAAAACAAATCATAGAAAGTTTAAGAGAGCCGCTAGAGGATTTTAAAATTCTTATTTCAAGAGTTAATACCAAAGTGATTTATGAAACTAAATTTTTATTTGCTTGTGCGCAAAATCCTTGTCCTTGTGGAAATTTATTTTCTAAAAGTCTTGCATGTCGTTGCCAAGAGATAGAAATTAAAAAATATAAAAATAAAATTTCATCTCCTATTTTAGATAGGATTGATCTTTATGTAGCTATGGATGAGATTTCACATGAAGATAAAACAAGTTTAAGCTCTGAACAAATGAGTGAAATGGTTTTTAAAGGATTTTTATTTCAAAAGCAAAGAAAACAAGAAGAATTTAATGCTAAATTAAATGATGAACAGCTGAAACAATTTTGTATTTTAGATTCTACTGCGAATGAAATTTTACAAAAGGCTATAAATTCATATAATCTTTCTCAAAGAGGGGTAAATAAAACCATAAAAGTAGCAAGAACTATTGCAGATTTAGAGCAAAGCGAGTTGATTTTAAAAACTCATATTTTAAAAGCATTAAGTTTTAGAATGAGAACTACATAGGAGTAAAAATGGATAATAAAAGTGTGGCGATCTTTATTGATGCAGAAAATATTCCTTCAAAATATGCAAAATCTATTTTTGATATCGCTTCTGATTATGGAGAAATCGTTATAAAACGAATTTATGGAGATTGGACACAAAAAAATATACAAAATTGGAAAGAACAAATCGCACAATATTCTATCATTGCTATGCAACAATTTAATTTTATAGCTAATAAAAACTCAAGTGATATGTATTTAATCACTGAGATTATGAGTTTTTTTTATGAAAAAGATATTGATATTTTTGTCATTGTTTCAAGTGATAGTGATTATACTAGTTTAATTCAAAGACTTAAAGAGGGCAAAAAGCAAGTTATAGGTATGGGTTTAAAACAAGCTGTAAAATCTTATGTGAATTCTTTTAGTGAATTTTTTTATTTAGATCAAGATGAATCCAAAGAAAAAATATTAAGCACTAAAGAATATATCAAAGATTTAATCAATATCACAGAAGCTTTAATAGAAGAAAAAGGCCGTGCTGAATATGCTCAAATTCGCACCAATATGAATAGAAAACACGCAAATTTTATCCCTCAAAATTTTGGTTTTAAAAATTTTAGAGCATTGGTAAAAGAGTTTTTACCACAAATGAAACAATTTAAAGAAGGTAATGAAAAAAATATTTATTTTCTTATTGAAAAAACAAAGGCTTAAAAATGGAAAATATCTTGATAGCCTTTTTAGCTATTGTAGTTTTAGCTTTTATATGGTATGCGTTTAAAAGTCAAAAAGAAAAAGCAAAATTAGAGTTTTTAAACCAAAGCAATATAGCCTTGCAAAATCAACTTGCTAATTTAGAGTTTGAAAAAACTACACTCATAGAAAAAAATTCCAAACTTTTAGATGAAAAAATATTATATTTGTCTAAAAATGAGGCTTTAGAAGCAAAATTAGCTCAAAAAGAACAAACCCAGCAAGAACTTTTAAATATACATTTAAAAGAGCGTGCGAATTTAAAAGAAGAATATACTCAAACTTTAATAAAACTAGAAGAAAAATACAAGCAAAGCTTAGTAGAATTAAAACAAGAATTAGAACAAAATTTACAAAAACAAAATGCTAGTATTTTAAACCAAAACAAACTTATGCTTAATGAGGATACAAAAAAAATCTTAGAAGAAATTTTCTTGCCTGTGAAAAAAAGCGTTAAAGAATACAATGAAAGACTAAATTCAAATGAAGTTAGTCTTAAAACTCATATTGATAATATGTTTAAATTTAGTCAAAATATGACAGAAAATGCAGATAAGCTAGCTAAAATTTTAAAGGGTGATAAAAAAATTCGTGGTAATTTTGCAGAATTGCAACTAAAATCTGTTTTAGAAAATAGTGGTTTGGTAGAGGGCGTGCAGTATAAATTGCAAGAGAGATTTCAAGATGAGGGTAAAACCTATATTCCTGATGCGGTAGTATTTTTAGATAAACAAAAAAGTATAATCATAGATGCAAAATTTTCTTTGCCAAGTGATTTTGCTTTTGAAGATGTTAGTCAAAACACTTGCCTTGATTTAGCTTATAATCTAAAATCAAGGATTGATGAGTTAGCCAAAAAGCCTTATATGCAGTATGATAAACACACTTATGAGTTTGTTTTGCTTTTTATACCTTATCAAAATATCTTAGATTTGATTTTAAATGTAGATCTTGAAATTTATCAATACGCTTACAAAAAAAAGGTTTATTTAACCACACCAAACACTCTTTTTATGGCACTAAATACGATAAATATTTCATGGAAAAATATACAAAGTAATGAAAATATCCTAAAAGCTTTTGATGAGCTTGGCAAATTTCATGATAAATTTGCAGGTGTTTTAGATGATTTTGAAAAAATCAAAGAAAACATCAAAAGATTAAACACAAATGTAGATAATATGCAAACAAAGCTTACTCATGGAAGTGGAAATATCGCTTCAAGAGTGATAAAACTTAAAGAGCTAGGCGCTAAAACCCAAAAGCTTATAAAATGTGAGATGAGCGATGAAAGTAGTATTTAAAGATAATATTTCTTATGAAAAAGAGCTTGTTGAAAAAGATTTGGATGAGTTTTTAATGATGGAAAATGCAGGCATAGAGCTTGCAAATTTGATTAAGAAAAAAAGTAAAAACATAAAAAATGCTAAAATTTTATTTTTGCTTGGTACTGGTGGAAATGGAGCTGATGGACTTGTGGCCATTAGACACTTAAAAAAAGCTTTTGCTTATACTGTACCATATAAAAAAAGTACAGTGTTTACCAAGCAAGAGCAAATTTTAAAAAATATAGGTTTTAATTTCTTAAAAAAAGAACCTAAATTTAAAGATTTTGACATTATAGTTGATTGTGTTTTTGGAAGTGGTTTAAATAAAGCTTTAGATGAAAATTTACAAAGAATTTTTAAAAAAATTGCTAAAAGCAAAGCTTTAAAGATAGCTTGTGATATTCCTAGCGGGCTTGGACAAGAACTATGTTTTAAGGCTGATTATACTCTTTGCATGGGGGTAATTAAAGAAATTTTATTAGAAGATTTCGCAAAAGAATTTGTAGGTAAAATTAAAATTGCGAATTTGGGTTTAAAACCTTATATGCAAAATACTTCAAGCTTTTTACTAGAAAAAAAAGATTTAAAACTCATTACAAAAAAGGCTAACTCAAATAAAGGTGATTTTGGCCATGTTTATATTTTTGCCAATAAAAGCGCGGGTACTTTAGCTGGACTTGGTGCTTTAGGGTTTGGAGCGGGGCTTGTGTCTTTAGTGGCTAAAGAAAGCTTTTCGCCTTTGATTATGCTAAAAGATGATATTGAAGGCAAAATAAATGCAGCTGCTATAGGTATGGGACTTGATGATTTAAGTATTTTAAAAGATGAAAGATTAAAAAATATTCCTTTAGTCTTAGATGCAAATTGCTTCCAAAGTGAAAATTTGTTTTCATATCTTGATAGAGAAGATGTTGTTTTAACTCCTCATCCTAAAGAGTTTTCTATGCTTTTAAAACTTTGTTTTAATGAGGATGTAAGTGTAGAAGAAATTCAAAACAAACGCTTTTTTTATGCAAGAAAATTTAGTTCTAAATTCCAATGTGCTTTGGTGTTAAAAGGGGCTAACCCCATCATCACTCAAAAAGAAAAACTTTTTGTAGTAAATTGTGGTAATGAGGCTTTGGCAAAAGGTGGAAGTGGGGATGTGCTAAGTGGTATGATAGTAGCTTTACTTGGGGCGAAATTTAATGCTTTAGAAGCTGCTAAAAATGCAGTATTAGCTCATGCTTTGGTGGCTAAAAATTATAAGAAAAATAAAATTAGTTTTGATGCTTTAAAATTAATAAAGGGGTTAAAATGCTTATAAAATTAGCAGTTTTATTTAGTGGTAATGGAAGTAATTTGGAAAATATTTTAGAAAAATTACATAAAAAAACTTTTGGTAAAAATACCTTTGAAGTAGTTTTGTGTGTATGCAATAAAAAAGAAGCCTATGGCATACAAAGAGCTTTAAAATATGGTCTTGATACCAAGATCATAGAACATGAAAAATTTACTTCAAGAGAAGAATTTGATGCAGAATTAGTAAAAATTATAAAAGAAAGTCAAATAGATTTGACTATCCTAGCAGGATTTATGCGAATTTTAAGTCCTGTTTTCACTCAAAATATAAAAGCTATTAATCTTCATCCTTCTTTGCTTCCTTTATTTAAAGGTGCTCATGCTATCAAAGAAAGCTATGAAAGTAATATGAAAGTAGCAGGCATTAGTGTGCATTGGGTTAATGAAGAGCTTGATGGTGGTAAAATCATTGCACAAAAGGCGTTTGAAAAAGCTAAGCTAAGCTTTGAAGAGTTTGAAGATAAAATCCACCAGCTCGAACATACACTTTTGCCTGAAACCATTGTAAAAATTTTTGAAAATGATTAATTTTTCATCATTATAATTACGCTTTTTGTTTAAGGAAAGTAAATGTTTGAATGGATTTTTAGTGTAGATGCTTGGGTGGTATTGCTTACTCTTACAGCTTTGGAGATTGTACTAGGGATTGATAATATTATTTTTCTAGCGATTTTAGTTTCTAAATTACCACCAGAACATAGAGATAAGGGTAGAATTCTAGGTCTTGCTTTTGCGATGATTACTAGAATTTTATTATTATTATCTTTATTTTGGGTGATGAAGCTTGTCACACCTTTATTTAGTATATTAGGCAATGAAATTTCAGGTAGAGATTTGGTGCTTTTGCTTGGAGGTTTGTTTTTAATAGTTAAGTCTATTAAGGAAATTAAAGAAAGTATAATGCACCAAGAGGAAAGTCAAAGTAGTATAAAAATTAGCAATAAGCTTTGGGTTGTAGTTGCTGAAATAGCTGTGATAGACATAGTATTTTCTCTTGATAGTGTTATTACTGCTGTGGGTATTGCTCAAGATATAGAGATTATGATTATTGCTGTGATTATTGCAGTTTTAGTTATGCTTTTTGCCTCTAAACCAATTGCAGATTTTGTAGAAAAATATCCAAGCATTAAAATCTTAGCTTTGGCATTTTTAGTAATGATAGGCTTTGTTTTAGTATGTGAAAGTTTTGATATCCATATAGATAAAGCATATATTTATACAGCTATGGCTTTTTCTTTGATAGTAGAAATTTTAAACATCATTTCACAAAAAAAACAAACAAATAATTCTTAAAATATTTAGCATTTTTTATGCTAAATATTTTTTTATCTTGACTTTTAATATTTTTTTATGTAGAATAACGCTTTATTTTTGTATATCGGGGTGTAGCGCAGTCTGGTTAGCGCACTTGGTTTGGGACCAAGGGGCCGAAGGTTCGAATCCTTTCACCCCGACCATTTTTATAAATGGTGAGTGTAGCTCAGTCGGTTAGAGCATCAGATTGTGGTCCTGAGGGTCGTGGGTTCGATTCCCATCACTCACCCCATCAGCGCTCGTAGCTCAACTGGATAGAGCAACAGACTTCGGATCTGTAGGTTATGGGTTCGATTCCTATCGGGCGCACCATAAGCCTATTGTTATTTTTATTTTTATGCGCTCATAGCTCAGCTGGATAGAGCAACGGCCTTCTAAGCCGTAGGTCAGAGGTTCGAATCCTCTTGAGCGTACCACTTTTGCGGATGTGGTGAAATTGGCAGACACGCCAGACTTAGGATCTGGTGCAGCAATGCGTGAAGGTTCAAGTCCTTTCATCCGCACCACTATTTTAAAATTCTTTTAAGCATTTAAAGTTTTACAATTCATCTTAATCGTATTTATAACAATAAGTTAAATTTATAATATTATAAAATAGGAAGATGTCATGATAAATACATATCAAGTTAAAATTATCGAAAATTTTTGCAAGGATAAATTTAAAGAAGATACAAGAACAAAAGATTTTTTTCATACCTTTTTGGCTCAAAATTTAGAAATTTACACCAATATAGAAGATCAAAAGTATGCCAAAGATACAATATTAATATATAAAATTTTTGATATATGTATTATATGTATAAAAGATGGAGTCTCGGTAAGTCAAGAGTATTGTCAATTTAAAAAAGGTGTGATAGATCATATAGTTGTATATACCGATGAAAATATGAATGATGGTAAAATATCGCAACTATTAAGAGGTAGTTCTACATTAAAAATAGATAAATCAAATTGTTATGATAATCCAGATATTAAAGTTGTGTTTTCAGAAAAAGGCTTTTTATTTCAGGCTAGATTTAATAATTGTGAAAGTAAATTTAACGATACAATGACTATGTTTGCGCTTTCTTTGGCTTATCGTGAGAAAATGGAGTATTATTTGAATTTAACTTCAAGTATTATAGATGAAGAAAATTATCATGATGTTATTGATATTAAAAAAGATTTTTATGTTTTTAATCTAAAGTATTTTTTTAGCAATCCAGTGCACTATAACTACCAACAAAAACATGCAATATGGAAAATTATATTTCAATATTACGATATTTTAGAACAACATCAAGAGCTTAAAATCCAGATAGAAAATCTTGTTGATATTTTGCATATTGAACAAAATCAAGAGGAAGATAAAAAGGAAAAAATAAAAGAGAATAAAAAAAAATCGAAATGATTTTTTTTAATTATCAGTGGTTTTGTTACTTTAGCTTCGTTGGTCAGTGCATACAAAGACGCTATGGAATTATTTGGTTAAAATCATATATTATTTTGGCAAAACAAGCGTTTTAACTTTATAGTTAAATATGTTTTATGCAAAAATTAAAAGCCTTACTAAAATTTTGGAGTTTTTT
>NZ_JANQCX010000013.1:0-32064 GCF_024723575.1 Campylobacter sp. 2352 PW | reverse complement strand
CATCAAATTTTTGACCTAAAATATTACCTTTAAAATCTGTATAAATTTCCATCATATTATTTGTTCTGAATTTATAACCATTAATTCTTTTATCCACTTCTACAATAGCTGCATTTGGTTGCGCTGCTTGCACTTTTGCAACAACTTCTTTTGGGATAAATCCTGTTGGAATGCCTTTGTATTTACCATCAACTTCTTTCCAGTCTCCATTAATGATAAAATCAATTTCTGTTCCATCAACCAAATTTACTTCGTAAGAATCCACGTCTTGTTTTACATAACCTACATTTACTCCTTTAAAATGAGTGTTTAAAAACTCTTGAGCCTTTTGAGGTAAAGCACTTGGACTAACAATCATATCTGCAAACATAGAACTTGCACAAACCAAACTAGCCAACATTAATTTCATTTTCATTTTTTCTCCTTTAACTAAAAGTTGAAAGAATGATATTATTTGCTTGTGAAATTTGTGTGAATTTTAATTTTTAAAGCCAACTATCTTATTTTTATCAAATGAAGATTCTATTTCTTTTTCTATGGTGTGTAAAAAATCACTCATTTTAAAAACACCATCTTTAGAAATAGCCGCTTTTAAAGCCGTATTTTTAACCACCATTACAATTTGAGCTCCACTTAATTCATATGAGGCTAATTTTTTTAAATCAAAACTACCTTCAAATTTAGCATTTTTAGGCAAAGCTTTTTGCCATATCATTAAGCGTTGTTCATAATTTGGCTTTTTAAATTCAATTTTATACTCAAATCTTCTTGAAAAAGCCACATCTAAGCTTTCTAAAAAGTTAGTTGTTGCTATGATAACTCCACTAAAGCGCTCGATTTGTTCCAAAAAAATATTTTGCATTTGATTATGCATTTTATCAGCACCGCCACTGCTTTCTACTCTAGTACTTAAAAACTGATCCGCCTCATTTAAAAGTAAAATAGGGCTTTGCTTACTTGTTTGACAAAGCTCTTTATAAGTATCAAAAATCTTTCTTACATTTTGTTCACTCTCGCCCACATATTTACTTAAAATTTTCGAGCAATCAAAACTCAAAATGGATTTTTTCATAGCTTTTGCCATACTTAGCGCACTCATAGTCTTACCCGTACCAGCAGGGCCATAGAAAATTATCTTAGCTTCTATATTTTTATTAGTTTTTATACCCCATTTATTTAATCTTTCTAAAACCTTTTTATCTTGTTGTTTTAATATGCTTTCTAATAAATCTTTAGTACTTTGGGGCATAATAACATCATCTATATTGATATTTGGCTCGATTAACTCAAAAATATCTTGCTCTTTAACCAAATTTTGAAGTTTAATTTTTTTATTTTTCTTTGGTTCTTTAAAATTAATAATTCTTTGTAAAATATCATCACTTAAATAAAAAATCTTAGCTATATCACCCAAAGAATTAACAAATTCATCATATTCTAAAAGATTTGAACTAAGTAGCTTAGAATCTTCTTCCAATAAAGCTTTGTTTTCTTGTTTTTGAGCCTCATCCTCGCTAATTAAATGAAGCAAAAAATTAAAATCTCTACTATAAGAATTTTCAGTATTTAGCAAATACTCTTCTTTTAACAAACTAATAAATATCAAGCATTCTTTATCATTTAAAGCATATTCTTTAAAAATCTCTGCTAAAACATTAGAAATTTTACTTTTCTTTAAACGCTCTTTAATGTATGCTTCAAATATAGCTATATCTTTTTTAATATTCTTGCTTTGAGAACTTTTAGCAAAAAAACGCAATCTTTGATAAAGCTCGATTTTAAAAAATTCATCTTTTAAATATGCAATATGATCTTCATAAATTTGATCTTGCATATAATCTTGTATGGTTTTATTTTCTAAGACTTGCAAGAAAACTTCACTTAAACTTAACTCACATTGTAGCAAATTTAAAAGCAAGCTTGAGTTTTTACTTGCTTTAAAATCAGAAAAAATTTGAACAATAAAACCTTTTTCTATAAGATTTTTAAGATCTTTTAAATGATCTAAATACTCATACTCATCATTTTTAAAAACTTCGCTAAGAAGATTATAAGCATTAATACTTGCATTTGCCTGCAAATAATTTTTGCATAAATGCTTTAAAATTAAAATTTCATCTTCACCGCATTGTAAGTTTTTATAAATATTGCTTTTAAAAGTATCATTAAGAAAAAGTTTTAAATCTTTCATATTTTCCTTTATATTGACTTTATGCTAAATTTGATTTTGGATTTTTTATCATTAAAACTCATATTTTTATCACAAACCTCATAAAAAATATCATAATTTTTACTTACAATCTTTTGAGTAAAACCACAAGAAGTAGTTTGTTTATTTTTTCCATAAAAAATAGGTTTTTTATAGATTAGATCTTGCAAAAAATCATCATAATATTCATTATTAAAAAATCTTTTATTAAAAAAAGTTTTTGCATAGCATATGCCATTAACACAAATTTTATCGCTAATTTTTAATTCAAGTAAGGCTTTAGAAGCACTATAAAGCTCTAAACTTGTAAAATTTTTTCCCTCATATAAAAAACCATAATCAGCAAATTTAAACTCTGGGGTTTTTAAAATAACATAAGTACTTTGTGCTTGTGTTTTGCTTTTTAAAGCACAAGAGCTTAAAAAAACACACACAAAACACAAAAAAACTATTTGAAGTAAAGTTTTCATTTAAGGTTTTTAAAACTAAGATTAAGTTCTAAATTGAGTTCTTTTACTATTTTCATCACGCTTTGTAAATCATCAATTTGCTTACCAACTACGCGAATTTCATTACCTCTAATGCTTGAAGTTACCTTTAGCTTGCTATCTTTTATAGCTTTATTAATCTTCTTAGCACTATCAGTATCAATAGCGTCATTAACTTTTAAATTTAGTCTAAAATTTGCTCCACTTTCCCTGCTTAACTCTTTAATACCATTAGGGTTTATCCCTCTTTTAATAAGCTTTGAAATAACAATATCTTTTAGCACTTCAAGCTTTGCTTCGCTAGAGCAAATAAGTTTATAAACACTTTCTTTTTCATTTAACTCTATTTCACTTTTAATACCTTTTAAATCATATCTGCTATCAAGCTCTTTTTTAGCTTGCTCTAAAGCATTTTTTAACTCTTGCTTATCAATTTCCCCACTAATATCAAAACTATGTTCACTTGCCATTTTCTATAAACTCCTTAAGATTATTAAATACAATTTGGACTAAATTTTGTATAGATTCTTCACTTGCCCATGCAACATGTGGAGTGATGATTAAATTTTCTTTATTTTTTATACCAAGTAAAGGATGATTTTTAATCATAGGTTCTATTTCAAGCACATCAAGCCCTACTTTGATGTTTTTCTCATTCATAACTTGAGCTAAATCTGCTTCGTTGATGATTCCACCGCGTCCTACATTAATCAAAATAGCATCATCTTTTAAAAGCATTAGTTCTTTTTTACTTAATAAATTTTTTGTCTTATCATTTAAAGGTGCGTGGATGCTAATTACATCACAAGTTTTTAAAAGCTCTTCAAGGCTTACTTTTTCATATTCATCATTATTATTAGTCCCTGAGGTAGAATAATAACAAATTTTAGAACCAAACATTTGAGAAACCTTAGCCACTTCTTTACCTATAGCTCCAAGTCCTATAATGCCATGTTTTTTACCAGTTAAAGTATGCAAAGTCTTGCTAAAATCACAAAACATTTCACTCTCACACCATTTACCCTCTTTGCTCCATTTATCATAATATGGAATTTGATTTAAAAAAGCAAAAAGCAAGGCAAAGGTATGGCTTAAAACACTTTTTGTAGAATAACTAGCTACATTTTTTACCACTATACCTTTAGAATTTGCATAAGCCACATCTATATTATTTACCCCTGTACCAAGTTGTAAAATAAGTTTTAGATTAGTGTTGTCTATCACTTTTTTGTCAATGATGATTTTATTTATCATCACAACTTGTGCATTAGCTATTCTTGCAATAACCTCATCTTTAGAAGTTAAATCATAACTTACAAACTCGCCAAAACTTTCAAAAGCCGTTAAATCCGCTCCACCTAAGGTAGCAGCATCTAAACACACTATTTTCATTAATCTTTTACTATATGTCCTACAAATTTAGAATAATTATCAAGTACTAATCCACCTTTTCTAAAACCTAACCCACAACCCTCATAAGCAAAGAAAACTCCTGCTTGATAATAATCATTTTCATTTTTGTTAAACTCAGCAAATTCTTGATATACAAAGCGATTATTTTGATAATCTCCCTTTGTTTCAAAACTTACATCTCCATTAGCTTCTATAATAGAAACATTGGCTCCTTCTCTACCAAAAACAGGTTTTTTAACACATTTTTTACCCACTAAAGGTTGATCACTTGTTTCAAGCAATAAAGGATGATTTGGGTAAAGCTCCCATAAAATTTTCATTATACCTTTACTTTGAAAAAGTAAAGTATAAGCAGGATTTAAAATGATTGCTTTTTGATTTTGCATGATTTGAGTTAAAAGCATAGCAAGCTCACCCTCTTCTATGGCTATACTCTCCCAAGGAATGAGTTTGAAAAAATACTCAAAATTTACATCATTTTTAAAAATACCTTCAGGCGAAAATTCAACCTCATCTATGTAAGAAAATTCACTCTCAAAACCTGCTTCACTAGCAATATGTGCTAAAAGTTTGGTTGTAATCATATCCTCATCACTTCCTGCAATTGAAGAAAATAATATCTTCCAACCTTCATAATATTTTTCAAACTCACTTACATCTTCTTCTAAAGTGATAAGTCTTTTAAAATTATCTTTTAAGGCTTCATATATATTATTAAATTGCGAGCTTTCATCTAGGTTGTTTTGCTTTAAAATAGCCCATTGTAAAATAGCACTTTCAAATAAAGATGTTGGAGTATCAGCATTAAATTCTATTAGTTTTATAGGCTTACCATCAAGCCCACCTGCTAAGTCAAACCTACCATATAAATGCCAATGCACATCATTTTCCCAACTCATCTTAATCGCATCAACCAAATTAAAAGGAATTCCAAGCTCATCAAAACGATCATTATCAATCACTTCTTGCGCAGCAGCTACAAACATATCATAAAGCTCATTCACTGCTTCATAATATGCATTTGCTTCATTTTCCCTCACGCAAACTAAGTTAGAATCTAAATAATCACTTCCATCATTATCTGTATGCCATGAAAAGCCAATTTGATCTAAATATGATTTTTCTAAAGGATTTACTTTTAAAAAATTCATTTTTTACCCTTAAGATCCAAAAGAGTTAGAAGAACTTGAGGTAGCCTTAGAGCCACCACCAAAAAAGCCTGATTTTTTCGCACTTGAGCTTGAAGTAGCACTTGTACTTGCTTTATTAAAGCTATTTACACTTCTTTGATAAGCACTTTGATTTGAAAATGCTCCTCTTTGTTGATTTGCAAAATTTTGATTATTAAAAAGCTTTGAACCTATCCAACTACCAAGTATAGCACCAGCTGCACTTGCAAGCAATGTTTCGCCTAAAGAAAGTCCTCCGCTACTCATTTGAGCGTTATTTGGATTTGTTAAATTTGAGGTACCATTGTCTATTTTAGCAGCTTCTTCTTGGATTAATTTATCCATTTCTTCTTTACTTAAAACTCTTTCAGTTCCATCAAGTTGTTTTAAAACCACCCTAGTTTCATCACTTGGAAATTGATCTTTGATTTTGTATTGATTTGGAGCGGTTTCTTCAATGATAACAAAAGCACCTTGAGTATTTGCTGCTTGGCTTAATGCATTATTAGAATCATTTGTATTGTTGCTACACGCACTTAAAGCACCGCCACTTATAGCAGCAATACCGCTTATCATACTAAGCTTAAGTATAGTTTTTATATGTTTCATAATCTTTCCTAAATTTATAAGTTTAACTTAATAAGATTTTAACAAAAAAAGTATTAATAAAAATTAATTGCTTTAATTTATCATAATCATTAAATTACTACTTAAAATAAATACAGCAAAAGCAAAAAATATAAAAGCACTTAAATAATCAATAAGTTTTAAATTCTTTTGATAAATTCTTACCATGAAAGGTTTTGAAAATAATAAAGAAATCAAAGAAAAGTAAATTATGGTTTCTAAGATCAAAACAAACACTAATACTATCAACATCCATCGCATTTGAGCAAAATCAAAACTTGCAAAAACACTAGCAAAATAAAAAATAACTTTTGGATTTGATAAATTTGTTATAATGCCACTTAAAAATGCAGATATATGAGTTTTTTGAACTTTTATATTACCTATTTTTGTATTTTTATAAATCCCATAAGCTAAATACAAAAGATAGCAAGCTCCAAAACTTGATAAAACGATTTGCAAAAATGGAAATTGATGAAAAATCACACTCAAACCGAGTATAGAAAGTATAATCCACATACTCATGGCCAAACTCACACCCAAACTTGCTTTTAAAGCACTTTTAATACCTTCTCTTAAAGCACAAGAACTTACTAAGAAAAAATCAGGTCCTGGCAAAATAAGTCCAAAAAAATGAATGATTAAAATCCAAAGAAACATAAAAAATAATCGAAGAAAAGCCGAAAATTCGGCTTTTTGGTATTAGAGTCTTGACTCGTAGCGTCTAAGCATATAAAGTCTTTTAAGCATTTTTTTGCGTGCTGAAATTTTTTGTTTTTTGCGAATTTCAGTCATAGGCTCAAAAAATCTTCTTGCGCGAACTTCAGTAACAACTAGATTTCTATCTACTTGTTTTTTGAATTTTCTATACGCTTCATCAAAAGACTCGTTAGGATGTACCTTGATTCCTGGCACGACCCTCACCACCTTTCGTTAAAAATTTGAAAGTTTTAATTATACCATAATTTTACTTGAAAATAAAATTTATTTTTGTAATAATTACATAAATAAAAATTAAATACAAATTCTTAATTAAGACAAAGTTTGGTTTAATTTTTCTAGTATTACAATTAAAAAAATATTCTACAAGGAAATCAAAATGAGTGCCTGTGTCACTAATTATACTAAGAAAAGATATATAGCTTATATCGTTTCCATGGTTATTTTCATTGCTTTGCCTTTTATCAAAATCAATGGAAATCATTTCTTTTTATTGAGTTTTGATCATAAAAAACTTAATTTATTTTTTATAGCTTTTGATACCCAAGAGCTTTATTTAATGCCATTTCTTATTGTGGGTATGTTTTTAACCATACTTTTTGTTACTACCTTAGCAGGAAGAATTTGGTGTGCATGGAGTTGTCCTCAAACCATTGCTAGGGTTATTTATAGAGATTTATTGCAAACAAAAATATTTAAAATACACAAAAGCACAGCAAACAAACAAAAACAAGTAGATGGATTTTTTATCAAAAAAGCTTTAAGCATTGTGATTTTTTATCTTTTTTCTCTATTAATGATGAGTGCTTTTTTATGGTATTTTGTACCACCTGAAGATTTTTTTGTATATATTCAAAATCCTGCTGATCATTTATTGCTTTTGGGAATTTTATTTTGCGCTTCTTTGGCCTTTACTTTTGATATAGTGTATTTGGGCGAAAAATTTTGTGTTTATGTATGCCCTTATGCAAGAATTCAATCTGTAATGTTTGACAATAATACCGTTCAAGTCATTTATGATGATAAAAGAGGCGGAGTGATTTATGATGGGCATACTAAACTTTATCAAAAACCACCACAAGGTGAATGCATAGGATGTGAAGCCTGTGTAAAAATTTGCCCTACACATATAGATATACGCCAAGGAATGCAACTTGAGTGTATTAATTGTCTTGAATGTGCCGATGCTTGCTCGAAAATTCAAGCTAAATTTGACCGCCCTAGTTTGATTAATTGGACTAGTGCAAAAGCTATTGAAACAAGAGAGAAGGTAAAATATTTCAGATTTAGAACTATCGGATATTTAGTAGTTTTATGTGGTGTTTTTGCAGCCTTAGTTTTAATGGGAAGCAAAAAAGAAAATATGCTTTTAAATATTAATCGCTCTAGCGAGCTTTATCAAATTAGAAAAGCACATGATGGAGAACTAATTATTAGCAATGCTTATGTATTTTTATTCCAAAACACTGATAATAAAGTTCATGAGTATTATTTTGATGTGAAATTACAGGGCATTGATGATGGCTTAGAAATCATTAGACCAAAAAAACCTTTTAAATTAAAAGCCGGAGAAAAAGATAAACAAATAGTTGTACTAAAAGCTACTAAAAAACTAGCTGATAACGATAGAAAAGACACAGTGATACCTTTAACTATTCAAGCATATGCGCTTGATGATAAAAATATCATAATCACAAGAGAAAGTAATTTTGTCTATCCTAAAAACTCAATTATAGAGCACAAAAAACACCAATGATAAAAAAACTTTCTTCAAAATCTCAAGCAAGGCTTGAAAAAATCAAACAAATTGCTGCGGAGTCGTTTTTAGAAAACGGCTACGAAGCAACTAATCTTAAAGATATTATCAAGCAAGCTGGTGGTTCATTTTCTTGTGTATATGAGCATTTTAAAAGTAAAGAAGGTTTATTTGAAGCGGTTTTAAATGATTTTGCAGAAAATCATTTTCTAGCTATTTTGAAAAAAAATATGCAACTTTCACCCAATGCTAATTTAGAAGAATTTTTATATCAATTTGCTAAAGCTTATTTGGGAATTTTTAATGATGCTAAAACCATAGCTATAGTAAGGCTTTTATATTCTGAAATTTATAATGAAAAATTTGATTTTGGGAAGTGGTTTAAAGGAAGCAATAGAAAAGAAGTAGAATATGTTCTTCAAAAAAGATTTGAAGAAGAAAATAATGAAAATTTAGCCAAAAATGCTGAATTTTTAAGCTATACATTTTGTGCTATGCTTAGGGGAACCTTTTTTATACAAAGTACTTTTGAAAATAAGGTTTTAATGAGTAAAAAAGAGCAACAAAATCATGCAAAAAAAGTTGTTAAGCTTTTTACTCAAGGAATTGTTAATTTTAATTAACCAAAGATTGATAGAATAACAATCATACAATTTTGTAATATAAATTACTTTTTTAGCTAAATAAATAATTTAAGGAAACCAATGAAAACAAAACTTTTAACTCTAGCTTGTGCCTCGCTTATATTTGTAGCATGCTCAGATGATAAAAATGCACAAGTTAAACAACTCCCTCCTCAACCTGTAAGTATTATGACTATGCAAAGTGCTAATTTACCTTTAGAATTTACCTATCCTGCAAGATTAAGCACTGAATTAGATGTGGTGATCAAGCCTAAAGTAAGCGGTGAAATCAAAGCAAAATATTTCAAAAGTGGCCAAGCTGTTAAAAAAGGCGATAAGCTTTTTCTTATAGAGCCTGATAAATACCAAGCAACTGTAAATATGGCTTATGGAGATGCTTTAGTCGCAAGAGCAAATTTTGATGATGCTGAAAAAAATTTCAAAAGAGATCAAATTCTAATAGAAAAAAATGCTATTTCACAAAAAGAATTTGATGCAAGTTTGGCTAAATTTAATTCTACCAAGGCTAATTTAGAAAGTGCTAGAGCAAAGCTTGCTAATGCAAGATTAGACTTAAAATACACCGTGGTAAGCGCTCCATTTGATGGGGTTTTAGGAGATGCGCTAATGGATGTGGGTGATTATGTAAATGCTTCATCAACTGAGCTTGTACGCATTACAAACATTAATCCAATCTTTGCAGACTTTTATATTTCTGATGTAGATAAAATCAATATGAATAAAAATATTCAAAGTGGCAACTGGCAATTAGAAAATATCCAAGTGCAAGCTAATGTTGGCGGTGAGCTTTTCAATGGAAAATTGTATTTTATAGATAGTGTTATAGACACTCGTAGTGGCGGAGTAAAAGCAAAGGCTATTTTTGATAATAATAACTCAAGCTTAATGCCTGGTTCTTTTGCAAATGTTCATGTTGGTGGTTTTGTTCAAAAAGATGGTTTTGAAATTCCTCAAGCTGCACTTTTACAAGATGATAGCGCTACTTATGTTTATACCTTAGTAGATGGAAAAGTAGTTAAAACTATTGTTAATGTTATCTATCAAACTTCTGATAAAGCAATCATCGACAAGGGCTTAAAAAATGGCGATAAAGTGATTTTAAATAACTTCAAAAAAATCCGACCTGGTGCAAGCGTTAGCGTAATGGAGAATAAATAATGTTTTCTAAATTTTTTATAGAAAGACCTGTATTTGCTTCTGTTGTAGCTATTATCATTTCTTTAGCAGGGATTATAGGGCTTTATTCTTTACCTGTGGAGCAGTACCCTTCTCTAACTCCACCCGTTGTAAAAGTAAGTGCAAATTACTCAGGCGCTGATGCTCAAACAGTGGCTCAAACAGTGGCTATTCCTCTTGAAGACGCAATCAATGGGGTTGAAAATATGATTTATATGGATTCAACTTCAAGCTCTTCAGGCGATATGAGCTTAAGTGTGTATTTTAACATAGGTACAGATCCTGACCAAGCAACAGTTGATGTTAATAATAGAATTTCAGCTGCTATGGCAAAACTACCTGAAGATGTTAAAAAAACCGGTGTTAGTGTAAGAAAAACTGGTTCAAGCATTTTAGAGGTTGCCACTTTGTATTCTCCTGATGGTTCTATGGATTCACTTGAAGTATATAACTATGCTGCATTAAATATCTTAGATGATCTTGCTAGGGTTCCTGGTGTGGGTAATGCTGTGGCTATTGGCTCAAGAAATTATTCTATGAGAATTTGGCTTAATCCTGATTTATTAAATAAATACCAAGTTACTGCAACTGATGTTATCGCTGCAGTTAGTGAGCAAAATGCTCAATATGCTACTGGTAAGATAGGTCAAGAGCCTGTGGTAGAAAGATCTCCTTATGTGTATTCAGTAACTATGCAAGGAAGGTTAAAAAATACCAAAGAATTTGAAGATATTATCATAAGGGCCAATAGTGATGGTTCTTTTTTAAGACTTAAAGATGTGGCTGAAGTTTCTTTGGGCTCAAGAGAATATACATTCAATGGTAGATTAAATGGAAATGACGCTACTCCTATTTTGATTTTCTTACAAACTGGAGCAAATGCAGTAAGTACAGCTGAATTAGTACAGAAAAAATTTGAAGAACTTTCTAAAAGTTTTCCTGAGGGCTTAGCCTATAAAGTGCCTTATGATACAACTATATTTATTAAAGCTTCTATTAAAGAAGTGGTAAAAACTTTTTTTGAAGCACTTATTTTAGTTGTGATTGTAATGTATTTATTCTTAAAAAATTTCCGCTCAACTATCATACCTATGATTGCTGTGCCTGTTTCTATTTTAGGAACTTTTGCAGGATTATATGTCTTAGGCTTTAGTATTAACTTACTTACACTTTTTGCTTTAGTTTTGGCCATTGGTATTGTTGTTGATGATGCGATTATTGTGGTTGAAAATATCGATAGAATCATGCATGAAGATCCAAATATAAGCATAAAAGAAGCAGCTATTAAAGCCATGGATGAAGTTGCTGCACCTGTTGTATCTATCGTTCTTGTACTTTGTGCAGTATTTATACCTGTTTCATTTATATCTGGCTTTGTGGGAGAAATTCAAAAACAATTTGCTATAACTCTGGCAATTTCAGTTACAATTTCAGGTTTTGTGGCTTTAACTCTAACTCCTTCTTTGTGTGCGATTTTTTTGAAAAGAAACGAGGGTGAACCATTTTATTTTGTGAAAAAATTTAATGATATTTTTGATTGGTCTACTGAAGTTTTTGGAGCCGGTGTAGCTTATATACTTAAAAGAACTGTACGTTTTGTTATAATATTTTTTCTTTTAATAGGTGGTTTATATGGATTATTTAAATTAGTACCAAACTCACTTGTTCCAGCTGAAGATCAAGGAAATTTTTTAACTATTGTTAATCTACCTGCAGCATCTTCTCTTAATAGAACTACTCAATCCATGGATGCTATGGCAGAAGAACTACGCAAAAATGAAAACATAACAAATATTGTAGGTCTTATAGGTTATGATCTTTTCACAGGCTCTTTAAAAGAAAATGCCGGTGCAATGTTTGTGAATTTAAAAGATTGGAACGATAGAGATGCTAGTAGTTTTGATTTAACAGGAATGTATAACAAACAATACTTTTTAAATCCAAATTTCCAAACTTTCTTTGTTAATCCACCGCCAATCCAAGGCTTAAGTTTAACTGGTGGTTTTGAAATGTATGCACAAAATCGTGGTGGTAAAAGCTATGATGAAATTCAAGCGGATGTAAATAAATTAGTTGAAGCAGCAAACAAACGTCCTGAACTTAACAACGTAAGAACAACGCTTGATACTAATTTCCCGCAATTAAAATTAGAAATTGATCGTGATAAAGTAAAACTTTATGGTTTAAATTTAGCTGATGTATTTAGCACACTAAATGCTACTATAGGGACTTATTATGTAAATGATTTTTCTATGCTTGGGAAAAATTATCGTGTAAATATCAGCGCTATTGGAGATTTTAGAAATACACAAAATGCTTTAAAAAACATCTTTGTTAGAGCAAAAGATGGTTCTATGATAGCCTTAGATAGCGTTTTAACACTTCATAGAGGGGTTGGGCCTGATGATGTAAAACGCTTTAATATGTTCCCATCAGCACTAGTACAAGGTGATCCTGCTCCTGGTTATACTTCAGGACAAGCAATCGATGCTATTGCGCAAGTTGCTAAAGAAACTTTGGGAGAAGATTATTCTATTGCTTGGGCAGGTTCAGCTTATCAAGAAGTTACAAGTAGTGGTGCAGGTCAAGTAGCTTTTGTACTAGGACTTTTATTTGTATTTTTAATCCTAGCGGCTCAGTATGAAAGATGGCTCATGCCTTTAGCAGTAATCACTGCTGTACCTTTTGCGGTATTTGGCTCTTTACTTCTTGTATGGCTTAGAGGTTTAGAAAATGATATATATTTTCAAACAGGGCTTTTACTTTTAATAGGTCTTTCAGCTAAAAATGCTATTTTGATTGTTGAGTTTGCTATGGAAGAACACCTTAAAAAAGGAAAGAGTATTTTTGATGCTTCTATTAGCGCAGCAAAATTAAGATTTAGACCTATTGTAATGACTTCATTAGCATTTATTTGTGGTATTTTACCTTTATACTTTGCTTATGGAGCAGGAAGTGCAAGCCGTCATGCAATAGGCACAGGTGTCATAGGGGGTATGATAGCAGCTTCTACTATAGCCATTTTCTTTGTACCTTTATTTTTCTATTTACTAGAAAGTTTTAATAAATGGCTTGATAAAAAAAGAGGTAAAATCAATGCGTAAGTTAATAATTTTTGCAAGTTGTTTTTTAATAACAGCTTGTAGTTTAAAACCAAATTTAGAAATCAAAGATGTAAATTACACTAAAAGTTTAGATCAAAACATTAGCATTAATAAACAATGGTGGAAAGCTTTTGATGATAATTATTTAAACACCTTAGTCGATCAAGCTTTAAAAAACAATAACGACTTGCAAATTGCATATATGAATTTACAAAAAGCTTATGAAACTTTAGGTATAGCAAGAAGTAATTTGCTTCCTAAGCTTGATGGAAGTGCTAGTGGAGCAAGAGGAAAAACTAGCATTAATGCTCCAAGCAACAAAAGCAATGAATTTGTCTATGGTAATGATTTTAACATGGGTTTAAATTTAAGCTATGAAGTAGATTTATGGGGCAAATACAGAGATACTTATGGTGCTTCAAAAGCAAAATTGCAAGCTAGTGAATTTGACTATGAAAGTGCGAGATTAAGCTTAATTTCTAATGTAGTAAAAACTTATTTTAACTTAGCAAGCTTAAGCGAGCAGGTAAAAATTTTAGAAGAAACAACCCAAAGTTATCAAAAAACTTATGAATTAAAATTAGAGCATTTTAAACTTGGAGTAATTAGTGAGTATGAGCTTAACAAATTTAAAGCTGAGCTTGAAAATTCAAGAGTTTTACTCACAAATGCTAAAATTCAAAAAGAAGCTAATACTAAAGCTTTAAAAATCTTAACTTCGAATGATATTGATGATATACTTTATAATAGCATAGAGTATAAAAAAATAGGACAATACGAGCTTAGCATACCTGAGGGCATTGGCAGTGAAATTTTACTTCAAAGACCTGATGTGCAAGCTAGTTTAAAAACTTTAGAAGAAAAAAACTATCTTGTTGGAGTAGCTAGAACTGCATTTTTACCAAACCTTTCTTTAACAGGACTTTTGGGCTTTCAAAGTAATGATTTAGATCTTTTAGTCAAACATGGAAGTAATACTTGGAATGTAGCTGGAAATTTTGCAATGCCGATTTTTCATTGGGGTGAGATTATGAATAATGTTAATATTGCAAAACTTACCAAAGATGAAGCATTTTTACAATATGAAAATACCTTAAAAACAGCCTTTGGGGAAATAAGACTTGCTTTATTTAACCGCCAAAGCTATTATGAAAATGAGCAAAATTATAAAAATTTATTTCTAGCCCAAAGTAAAATTTATGAAATTTCCACCTTAAGATATGAAAATGGTGTGATTAACTTGGCTGATTTTTTACAAGATCAAAGAAATTACCTAAATGCTAAACTTTCTTACACTAACTCATCTTATGAGCTTGCAAATTCCATTGTAGATGTTATGAAAGCTTTTGGTGGAGGATTTAACGCTAAAGAAGAATCAAAAGAAAACATCAAAGCTATGGAAGAAAACTTAAAGGAAAACTTTTATAACAACTAAGTCTTTAAGGCTTAGTTGTTAATGCATTTGAATTTGAATTCTTTGATTAAAATTATTATTTCCTCTATCTTTTGGGCTATTATGTTCAAAACGATAACGCATACTACCTGAAACATTAACATCTTGGAAAATTTCATCTAAAGGCGCAGAATTTGACACACTTATAAGCCCTAATAAAAATACAAAAAATGCTATAAAAATCTTTTTCATTATAAAGCCTTTGTAAAAATATGATACAATTATAGTCTTTTTAAATAACTACAAAATGAAATTTTTAGGAAAAATATGAATTTTTTACAAAACTTAGCTCTTTCTTACTCACACAAAGCTATGCAAAAATCTTTAGAGAATGGTTTTGATGTGAAACTTTTAAAAGAAGGACAAGAAAAAAAAGTTAATCCAAAAAAATCTTATATGCTTTATGCTCACATACCATTTTGTCATACTTTTTGCCCATATTGTAGCTTTCATAAGTATTATTACAATGAAGATTTAGCAAAAAGATATTTTGAAAGTTTAAGAGAAGAAATCAAACAAGTCAAAGATAAAGGATTTGATTTTACTTCTATGTATGTGGGTGGTGGTACTACTTTAATCAACGAAGAAGAGCTTGCTAAAACTTTAGAACTTTGCAAAAAATTATTTAACATCAAAGAAATTTCTTGTGAAACCGATCCAAACCATATTGACCCAAAAAAATTAGAAATGTTTAAAGGGCTTATAGATCGTTTAAGTTGTGGTATACAAAGTTTTGATGATGATACTTTAAAAAAAGTAGCAAGATATCATAAATTTGGTTCAAGTAAAGAACTTCAAGAAAAACTTTCTAAAGCCATAGGCGTGCTTCCTATTATGAGTCTTGATTTGATTTTTAATTTTCCTTCTCAAACTAAAGAGCAATTGCTCAATGATTTAGAAATAGCCAAGAGTTTAAAACCTCAACAAATCACAACTTATCCTTTGATGAAATCCAATTTAACCAAAGATAATATCGCAAAAACTTTAGGAGTAAGTTTTAAAGATAATGAATTTGAGTTTTATAAAATCATTGTAGATTTTTTCAAAGATTATGAAAGAAATAATGCATGGTCATTTTCTTTAGAAAAAAGTAGCTTTAATGATGAGTATGTAAGTAGCCATCATGAGTATTTAGGCGTGGGAAGTGGGGCTTTTAGCTTTTTAGATGGAGAACTTTTAATCAATGCTTTTAATTTAAATGATTATTCTAAACTCATCAAAGAAAAACAAAATGCAAATATTGCTAAAGCTAATTTTGGTAAAAAAGAAATCATCAAATATGTCTTTTTAACCGAAATGTTTACTGGTAAAATCGAAATTGATAAATTTAACAAAACTTTAGATTGTAATTTAGAAAAAGATCTTTTTATCGAACTTTTAGGCCTTAAACTAAGTAAAGCTATAAAAAAAGAAAACAATACTTTATATACAAGTGAATTTGGACGTTATTTGTTTATGGTCTTGATGAAAGATTTTTACACCGGTATGGATTTAGTGCGTGCTGTATTTAGAGATGATAAACGCTTGCAAGATAAAGAACGCATTAATATCATGCAAGAAAATGTTGATCCACTTGATTTTAAAAGTATGGAGTTTAAAGGATAAAAAGCCTTAAAAAAGGCTTTTTACTAAAACGGTCTTACCACCATCATAATGGCGATGATTATAAATAATATCGTTGGAATTTCATTATAAGCTCTAAAGAATTTCCCACTTTTTTTGCAAGTATCATTTTGAAGTTGTCTATAATAATAATAATTTTGCAAATGGTAAATGATCAAAAGTAAAGCACAGGTTAATTTAGCATGCATATATCCACCTACCATTAACACATCTTTATTGGCCATCATCATTAAACTTCCAGTGATTGCAGTAGCTATCATAGCAGGAGTTTGGATATAAAAATACAATTTTCTTTCTTGAATTTTCACCACTTCCACAAAGCCTTTATTGTCTTTATGCTCTGTGTGATAAACAAAAAGTCTTGGCAAATAAAACATTCCAGCCATCCATGAAACAAAAGCCAAATAATGCACCATTTTAATCCATAAATACCATTCATTCAAAAAATCTAACATTTTTCTCCTTTTTTATTAAAAATTTCTTTTATTAAAATCAAAGCTACGCTAATGTTAATCATCACATCAGCAAAATTAAACACAGCAAATTCAAACCACTTATGCCAAAATACAAAATCCACTACACCTATATGCACAAAGCGATCAAGTAAATTTGAACACCCAGCAGATAGCATAATGGCAAAAGCGATCAAATGTGTTTTAAGAAACTCTTTTTGATAAAGTAAATACCCAAACAAAGCCAAAATAAAAACAAGCTGTATGTATTTTAAATACTCTCCTAAAAATGCAAACATTGAAAAGGCCACACCGGTATTATAGGTTAAAACTAAATCAAAAAATTCACCCTTATACTCAAGCCCTTGTAAAAACAAATACTTACTTGCTTGATCTAATATAAAAATCAAAGCAAAAACAAGCCAAAATTTTAAAGGCAGGATTTTAAGCATTCAACGCTTTCATAAAAAAGCTTTCAACAGCTTTCATTTCTTTTTCTAAAAGCTTAATGTCTTTTGCTTCAAGCAATAAGCGTATTAAATTTTCTGTACCTGAATACCTAAACAAACTAGCAATTCCTTTTTTTTCTAAATCTTTTTTCAACTCATCTAAACCTGCAAGCTTGCTTAAGTCTTTTTTCTCTGAAATTTTAAGATTATGCAAAAGTTGTGGGTAAGGCTTAACTTGATTTAAAATTTCACTTGCACTTTTTGCTTCACTAAGCATTAAAGCACTAAATTGCAAAGCAGCTACCAAACCATCTCCGGTTTTTGCATAGTCACTAAAGATAATATGTCCGCTTTGTTCACCGCCAAAATTTCCACCGCATTCTTTGAGTTTTTCAAGCACGTATTTATCACCTACATTACAAGTTTCATGTGTGATTTTATGTTTAGTTAAAAACTCTTTTAAAGCACCATTGCTCATTATAGTGCTAACTACACTTGATTTTAGCTTGCCTTGTTTTTTCAAAAATAAAGCTAAAACACCCAAAAGACTATCTCCATGAGCTACTTCGCCTTTTTCATCCACAACAACCAAACGATCTGCATCCCCATCAAAAGCAAAGCCCACATCTGCTCTAAATTTCTTTACTTCCAAAGCTAAATTTAAAGGATGCAATGCTCCACAATTTTCATTGATATTTAAACCATTTGGCTTATCATTGATCACAATTACATCTGCACCAAGTTCTTTAAAAACCGTTGGTGCTACCTTATAAGAAGCCCCATGAGCCACATCTAAAACAACGCGTAAAGACTTTAAAGTCAGCTCTTTAGGAAAAGAATTTTTTATAGAAACAATATATCTTCCTATCACATCATCAATTCTTTTTGCTTGACCAATTTGTGATTTTGTTGTTCTTGCTTCTTCTATGAGTTTATCATTAAAATAAATTTCTTCTATTTTTGCTTCTGCTTGCTCATCAAGTTTATTTCCATGTGCATCAAAAAATTTAATGCCATTATCATAGTAAGGATTATGCGAAGCTGATATCATAATACCTGCATCACAACGCATATCTTCAGTTAAAAACGCAATAGCAGGTGTTGGCATAGGACCTATTTCTATAACATTATAACCTATAGAAGTAAGTCCTGAAACGATAGCATTTTCTATCATATAACCGCTTCTTCTTGTGTCTTTTCCTACCAAGATATTATTTGTAAGGGCTTTGTCTTTAAAATAAATTCCAGCAGCCATAGCCAAACGCATAGCTAAAAACGAATCCAAAAATTCCCCTGCTTTACCGCGTACTCCATCTGTTCCAAAAAGTTTCATTTTTTTACCTTTGATTTTAAATAGTGCAATTATAAGAAAAAAAGTTAAGTAATGTATAAATGTGAGAATTTTATAAGCATTAGTTAGTAATAAAAATATATAATTTTTAAAATTTCACTTAAGGAAAATGAATGAAAAAAATCATCGCAGGTGTTGTAGTAGTTGTTTTATTAGTTATAGGGTTTTTTGTCTCAGCTTCTTACATTAACACTATCAATGGAAAAATATTTGCTCAAATGAGCCAAGATACAGCATATTATAGTGTTGAAGATGCTAACTATACCAAAGGACTTTTAAACTCCAAAGGAAGTTTTATAGCTACACTAAATGACTTGCCTTATAGTTTTAAAGTGAATGTAGATTTTTCTAATAATTTTTTTGCAAGTAATAATGCCATCGTTTCTATTTTAAATGAAAATGAAGACTTAAAAGGCATTTTCCCAAATGAAGAAATCTTTAAAATCTTAGTTAGTGCAAAAGGTGGAGACATTAACATCAATGCAAAAATAAACGATATTAATTTCACCCGCAATGATACAAATTTAGTTTTAAATAATACATCTTTTAAGATTACAGGTTCTGAGGAATTTGTAAAAAATATGGAGCTTAATCTAGGATATGTTTTATTGGAACAACTATCTCATGAAGAAAAATTAGAAGCAAAAAATATCAAAATTTCTGAATTTCCTATACAAAAATTAAGTTTTAATGATATCTTTAGTCCTAGTAGAAATAGTGAACAAAATATAAGCATTGATAGTGCTAATTTTATAAGTTCTATTGCTTTTGACTTTGATAAATTAAAAATTTTTGCAAAAACAGCTCAAAATGCTCAAAATGATTATGATAGTGTTTTAAAACTAGATTTAGCTAAATTTAACCTTGCAAATGAAAACTTTATGCTAAATAACATTAACTTAGATATGAATTTTAACAATCTTTCTAAAAAAGCTTATGATAGCTTAGTGCAAAATTCAAACACTGATATTTTTTCTATGATGCTTTTAGCAAGTCAGTTTTTAAAAGCAAACCCTCAAATCATCTTAAATAACCTAAGCTTTGAAAAAGAAGGTAAAAAATTTGATGCAAATGGACAAACTATTTTCACTGAAAATAATATAAAATCACAATTTCACACAAACACTGAAATTCTTCCTAGTCAAATTTGGCCTGATTTTGCAAATTTTGATACTTATTTTGTAGATAATAATGGCTCGTATGTGCTTGATTTTATCTATGATGATTCTAATAAAAGTGATGTTACAACTATCATTAATGGTGAAAGACTCATCATAGATCCACAATGACAAATTTAAGCTTAACTTTTCGTCCTAAAACTTTAGATGAGGTTTTAGGACAAGAGAATTTAGTAGAAATTTTTAAAAAATTCATACAAGTTTCAAAACTCCCTCATAGTGTATTTTTTGGGCCAGCAGGTTGCGGGAAGACTTCTTTTGCAAGAGCAATAGCGTATGAGTATAAACTAGACTTTTATGAGTTTGATGGAGGAAATTTTAAACTTGAAGAGCTTAGAAAAATACTAAGTAATTATGAAAATTCTTTATATAAACCTTTGATATTTATTGATGAGGTACATAGGCTTTCAAAAACCCAACAAGAAATGCTTTTAATCCCTTTGGAAAATCAAAAATGCCTTTTCATAGGTGCAAGCACTGAAAACCCTTATTTTACTTTAACTTCAGGCATAAGAAGCAGAAGTATGCTTTTTGAATTTAAAGGTTTAGAGTATAAAGACTTAGAAAAACTTGCCACAAAAGTGCAAGAAAAACTCCAATGTAAAATCGATGATGATGCCAAAGACTTTTTAATTACTTCTAGTGCAAATGATGCAAGAAGTTTTTTAAATTTATGTGAGTTTGCTTTGGCTTTAGATAGCACTCATATCACGCTTAAAACTTTAAAAAAATTAAGAACAAATGTTTTAAGCGATGGTACTTCAAGTAAAGACACACACTATAAACTAGCTAGTTCTATGATAAAAAGCTTAAGAGGAAGTGATGTAGATGCGAGTTTATATTATCTTGCGAGGTTGATTGATGGGGGTGAAAGTGCGGATTTCATCGCTAGAAGATTAGTGATATTTGCAAGTGAAGATATCTCAAATGCAAACCCACAAGCACTTAATCTAGCCGCAAGCACACTCATAGCAGTAAAAAACATAGGCTATCCTGAAGCTAGGATCATCTTAGCTCAGTGTGTGGTATTTTTAGCAAGTTCGCCCAAGTCAAACTCAAGCTATCTTGCTATAAATGAAGCGCTAAATTATGTACAAAAGAGCCCTGCATTAAAAATACTTCCTTATCTTGATAATAACAACCCGCAAAGAAAAAACTACCTTTACCCGCATGATTTTGGAGGTTGGGTTAAGCAAAGATATCTAGAAAAAGACTTGAAATTTTATCATAGTAAAGGCATAGGTTTTGAAGCACAGCTAGATTTATGGCTAAACGATATGAAAAAAGTTAAAAAGTGATTTTAAGCACAACGTAAAAATATTTTTATATAATTTTCATTTTTTGGTTCCGTAGCTCAGTTGGTAGAGCACCACCTTGACATGGTGGTGGTCGTTGGTTCAAGTCCAATCGGAGCCACCATTTTTTATTTCTTTCGATTTCTTTAATTTCCAAAAAATGCTTTCAAAATGCTATATATAAACAAACTAAATGATCTCTGATTTCAATTAATTTCTTTTGTGTTATAATTATTTTCAATTAATTAAGGTCATTATTAGGGTTCTTAAAACCTAATAGGGTTCTTTAAAGGAAAATAATGGCAAACATAGCAAAACAAAGCTTACAAGATAAAGATATTAGAAATTTAAAACCTAGTGATAAACGATACAAAAAAGCTGTAGGTAATCCAAAAGAGCTTTATATTTTTGTATATCCTAGTGGCCAAAAGACTTTTAGTATTAAAATTAATGACAAATACACAAAACTTAAAGAATTTAGAGAAGGAATTTATAGTGTAGCTGAAGCTAGAAAAGAAGCTATTCAGTTTTTAAAAGAATTTGAAAAATGTAAAGATATACGATTACTAAAAAATGGAAATGATAAATATAAGTTTAAAAACTTATTTATTCTTTATATAGATCAAAAACAAAAAAAATGTCTTAGCGATAGCTATGTTAAAAAAATTATACAAATTGTAGAAAAATATCTCATGCCAAGTTTAGGAAATTTAGATGTAAAAAACATAAAATATAGTGATTTATTATCTATATTTAATGCTATTTATAATCCAAATAATCCTTATACAAGTAGGTTAGAAACCATACACCGTTTAATCAATCATGTTCAGGGTATTTTTAGAATAGCCTTAAAAGATAGATATATTGATTTTGATCCTAGCGATGGCTTAAAAGATAACTTTGCTTCCTCTAAAAGATTTCAAAACAACCATAATATAGATACAAGATACCCTGCCTTAATTCAATCAGAAGATTTAAAAGAATTTATTCAAGATCTAAAGCAAGATAATAGAATGGAAAAACAAACAAAAAGGGCTTTGTATTTACAAATTCTTAGTATCAATAGACCTTTTAACACTGCTAGTGTAAAATGGGCTAATATTGATTTTGAAAAACAAATTTGGACTATACCAGCAAATGAAACAAAAACAAAAATTGCACATGAAATTCCACTTACAAAAACAATGATTAAGGTATTAAAAGAGCAATTTTTATTTAGCGGAGAAATTAGCGATTTTGTTTTTCCTGCACAAACCATACAAGGACATATTAATAGAGATAGCATAGGTAAAGCCATTAAAAATTTAGGAGGTAAAAATAAATGGCACAAGCGAGCTAGTTCTCATGGTTTTAGAGCTACATTTAGAACTATTTGCTCTCAACATAAGGCAGAGCTCTTAAAATTAAATATTAGCGAAGAAGTTATTGAAAGCGTTTTAGCACATAAAGAACTTAATCAAATAAAATTTTCTTATGAAAGAGAAAAAGCAACCATCATTCAAAAAAGAAAACTTTTACAATGGTATGATGATTATTTAAATAATTTAGAATTTTTAGGAATATAAATATATTATATTTTATTTCTCATAATTATTTTTATACTCTTTTTAATTTCGTTAAAAAGAGTATAAAACCTTATATTACAGAACTTGAAATAGATTATAAAATTTTCTTTTTACTTTCTGTAGGAAAATTATCCATAAAATCAAATTTTTTAGATTATCAAATTTTTAGAATGTTTAACATAATTTTTTTAAATATTCAATACTTCTTTACCTTATAAAAGCTTTCCTAACTCATTGTAAAGCTTAAGAATTCTAAGCCCTTTATTCATTTCTATCTCTTTAGTAAATAAATCATACTTCAAAATAAAATTTACCTTTTATAATTGCTAAAATGTCTACACAATCACTAAATTCGCTATTATAAAATTTTATTTCTTCTCCACTCATAGTTTTAAGTATTATTTTATCAAACTCATGAAAATATTGAACTATAAGAATATTTTCTTTGTAATTAATGATGATTTTATCTCCATTTTCAGCATTTTTATTACTTGATACAACTAAAATATCACCATTTTTTGCATAAGGCTCTAATTCATTATGTTTTACTTTTAAAAAACACAAATCAAAATATCCCATACCATCAAATAAATGATTTAAAAATAATGATTTTATATTAAATGTTTCTAAATATTTTCCATCTATATAGTTTTTAACTCCATCACATATAGCACAAATACTTTCTTCTATTTTCTTAAATTCAAGTTTTTTACTTATATCTATATTGTATTTTTTAAAGGCCTCACTTAGCGTCATATCAGAATCAAAGTATTCAAACCCTATCCCTGTTGCTTGCAAAATTTTCCATTTTGCACCTTGAGTAATGGAGTTTACATTGTTTTCATAAGAATTGATGCTACCTTTCGTAATACCTACTTTTTCTCCAAATTCTCTTTGGCTTAATCCGTAAGCATTACGCAAATCTCTTAATTTTTCACCTATCGTTTTCATAAAATATATTCTACAATAAAATAATTTTAAAGAAAATAAAAAAATTTAATGATAATTATTGACAATTTTTAGAAAATAAATTATTATTTTATGAAAATATAAAGGATAGTACATGCAAATTATAGAACCAAAAAACAAAAATTTTTTAACCCCTAAGCAATTAGAATGCGAATTTGGAATTAGTCTTAGTAAACAATATAAAATGCGTATGCAAAAAAATCAAAATCAAGCTAACTCCTTGCCTTTTATTAAATTAGGAAAAACAATTCTATATAAAAGAAGTGAGATTGAAATATGGCTAGATAAAAACATGGTCAAAGGGAATTTATGAATTCTATAAAGAGCAACAAGCTACTACTTGATATTATTTTTGAAAAGAATTTTAAGCAAGTAAATATAGAAAAACTAGAAAATATTGATTTTGAATGGTTGATAGATAGTTTTCTTGTAAAACAGTCTTTAGTAATGTTTTATGCTAGTGCAGGAAGCGGTAAGAGTTATTTTATGTTATATTTAAGTAAATATCTACTTGATAATAACAAAGTAGATCGTATATTTTATTTTGATGGTGACAATAATGAAAGAATATTGAAAGAACGAAAAGGAAGTGAATTTTTAAAAAGTTCAAATTTTTATTATTTTTTTTCTAACAATACAAATAAGTTTAGTCTTTTTAGAGATTTAAAAAAAGCTAAAGATTTAAAAAACACATTAATTGTAATTGATAGCATTAGAAATTTTATTCAAGATGATTTTAATAAAGACTTTACAATGATTAAGGTTTTTGATGAATTGCAAAAAATAAGAGATAATGGAGCTACTATTATTTTTCTGCATCATCAACCAAAGCAAAAACCAGATGAAAATAATAAAGCCTACAAAGGTGCAACAACTTTTTTAGATAGTGTGGATGAAGGATATTTTTTACATAAAAAAGATATTAAAACAGACGAAGAGTTTGTCATTCTTTTAGAACCTCAAAAAAGAAGATTTGCTACAAAATCTCAGGCATTTAAAATAAACACATTAAATTTAGAATTTGAATTTGTGGATTATTTAGAATTTGCAGAAAATCATAAAACACAAATTACCCTTAATCTCGTTAAAGAAATTCTTAATGAAAACAAAAATGGTATTTGTCAGCAAGATTTAGCAAGTAAAATCAAAAAGAAAATTGAACAAGATTATGTAGAAATAGTAGGTAGAAATGCTTTATGGAAACTGCTAGATAAATATAGAAACATTTATTGGAGTATTTTTTATGAAGCACAAGAAAAAGGTGGAAAGAAGAAAATTTTTAAGATATTATAATTAATCTTAATTTGATAGTTCTTTAAGCAAGGTTATAAAATTACTTATACTCAAAATTATAATATTGATTTTCAAAAAAATGCTACATACTAGCAATTCTGATATAATGCATCAAACGCACCTATATTTTAATAAATTTACCCACTAATTTCCTTTTAAATTTAAAATAAATGCCAAAATCCCATATTATTTCAGATCTCACAGCCAAATATTCAGAGCTTCAAGGATAAATCAGCCATCAAAAAACTAGTAAAAACACTCACAAATGAGCTTGAAACTATGAGCAAGACCATACTAATATTTGAGCCAAACTTTAAGCTCAACGAAGTCAAAGTCAAAAGAATTAGAGTCATTTCATAATTTTAAGTGTGGTGAACCAACTAATAAAATTTTAGAATATCTTAAAATCAAGCCTAGTACAAAAGAAACATAATAAAACAAGATTTTCACACCTATGATATTATCTAAACACCCAACTTTTCGCTTACTTTGTGATTACCTTGCCAGTACATTTGAGATAGATTTAGCAAGGCATTTGTCTAAAATATCTTTAAAGATAGTGCCATTATCAAGTCATCTAATATCCTCTATAACTTATATCATTTGCATAGCTTGAAAGATATAAAATGCTTAATCTATGTATGTAGCTTTCTAAATCTAGCATTATAGCTCTCTGCTTGATTATTTTTCGCTACCACTTCCCAATATACTCTACTGCGTGATTTACTACTTTATGATCATAATAAGCCGATAAATCGCTATATCCTACATTTTCATTAATATACACTTCACTTCCATACAAAGTATACTTACGAATTATGTTGTTTTATGACAAAATCATTTTCGCTTTTTAGCACAAATACTCTACTCTTGCTAGCCCCACTGCCTAGTTTATATCTTTGTCGAAGCGATATGATCACTCGCTTATTTGACTTAAAAGTCTTTCGCCCATCTATCTTATTATATATATATTATTTTTTGGTCTTATGTAGTTACCCATATATACTCCGTTTATCTCACAAATACCACTAAACAGCTCATCACTTTGGTAATTAATAAAGCTTTCACAAAGTTTATAAAGTAATACAAACGTCATTTTAAACTGCACATCTAAATCACTGCTTAGTCGAAGTTGAGATGCCTTTAGCAGTATTTACAAATAGCACGATAGCTGATAATAGCGTTTGAAGTGGTAGTTTATGAGCGTGCCACTTGCTGCAATAAATCTCTTTTGATACTCATTGTATTTATACTCATTTCTTATAGTAATAAGATAAATTTTATTCACATTATCACAATACAGATATATAGGATTGCCATTATACAACCTAATATTTGCAAACTTCCTTAACGCTTTATTATCACTCATTTTAGCTATTTTTTAGAAGTAATAACTTTCTAGCATTTGATGATAGTAAGAAACATTGTGCCATTTTATCATTTTAGTGTATATTATTTATTTTTATAATGTTAGTATTATATATGTATTAAATAAAGCTAAAAATATATACATATAAATGTAATAAATTTAAAATTTTATATATTTTTTATGATTTATAATGTATAATCTTACTCTAAAAGAGGAAGAATATGAAACTATCACAAATAATTCATAAAATTCATAAACTAATTGAAGCAAAAGAGTTAAAAAATATTACTAAAAAAGAGATGGCAAATAGGTTAGGCATATCAGAGCGAACCTATATAGAGTGGCTTAGAGAAACAAATGAGCCTATCGCCATGAAAGCAATGCTTGATATGTTATCGCAATTAAAAGATGATGATATAATTCAGGTTGTTAGAGAATGGAAGCAAGAAATAAAAAGCAAGAGTGGTATTTAATGAGATATTTAGGTTCAAAAATACTTTTGTTAGACAAAATATCTAATTTTATTCCAAAAAATACACAAACCTTATGTGATATTTTTGCAGGAACTGCTAGTGTTGGTAAATATTTTAAAAAAAGCTACAATTTAATATCAAACGATATATTATATTTCTCTTTCATATTGCAAAAGGCTTACTTGCAATTATATGAAGAGCCAAAATTTTCAAAATTTATAGCTTATTTTAATGACCACCCCATTAACTACTTTAATGAGAAAACTAGCTCTTACAATTTTTTGGATAAGCCGTTTATATATGAAAATTATTCGCCAAATGAAAATTGTCAAAGGTCATATTTTAGCGTTGAAAATGCTTTAAAAATTGATTATATTAGACAATCGATAGAGCAATTTTTAAAAGATGAAATAATAAATCAAGGCGAATATTATTATTTACTTGCTTCACTTATTGAAGCTGTTTCATTGGTTTCAAACACAACTGGAACTTATGGTGCATATCTTAAAATTTGGGATAAGCGTAGTCTAAAACCATTAACGCTGTCTTTATTAGATATAGATTTTTACAGAAAAACGAACAATTTATGTTTTAACGAAAATAGTAATTCCTTAATAGATAAAATAAGCGGCGATGTCTTATATATAGATCCCCCCTACAATTCAAGACAGTATGCACCGAATTATCACATTTTAGAAACTATTGCTAGATACGATTATCCTAAAATAAGCGGTGTTACGGGTATGCGAGATTATACGAGTTTAAAATCCAATTTTTGTATAAAAGCAAAAGCTGGATTAGAGCTGGATAATTTAGTCAGTAGAGCCGATTTTAAACATATAATACTAAGCTATAACAGTGAGGGCATTATAAGTGAAATGGATATAGAGAATACATTAAAAAAATATGGCAAAGAAACAACTTATAAGTGCGAAAAAATACCATATAGACGCTATAAAAGCAATAAAGAAGCAAAAAATGATGTCAATGAATTGCTTTTTTACATCGAGAAATAGACATAAAGGTATAAGATGTTTTACAATTACATAGATGAAAAATTTATTACAAATCTTTTAAAAAAGAAAAAGATTGAAAATTGCAATGAAATTTTAAATGAAATTGAGAAATCGGTAAAGGATGTTGTTGCGACAAAAATAAAAGAATATCAAAATAAAAATAGAATTAAAAAAAATGATGAAACAAAAATAAAATATAGAGCAATAGAAGCACTAAGCAAAGAACAAATCAAGACGCTCCCAAGTTGGGTAAAAGATGATATAGAAAAAGCCTATGTTCTAGGCGAAAATAAAAATGTAGTTATAACAAGCGATGGTAAAAAATATAACTTACAAAATAAATTAAATGACCTTAGTGGCGGCGAATGGACTTATTTTTTAAATTCAGTAATCTTAACAAAATATTTAACAAAAGGCGATGATAGTTATGCCTATCACATAAGAAAAATACACCCATCGCCAAAACCACCACAGTTAATGAGAGATATAATTAAGTTTTTTACAAAGGAAAATGAACTTGTTTTTGATTTTTTTGCAGGTGTGGGTGGAACATTACTTGGAGCTAGTCTATGCGATAGGAAAGCTGTTGGAATTGATTTGAACCAAAAATATATCAACGCATATCAAGAAGCAAATAAATATCTTAATTTAAAAGAGCAAATATTTATTTGTGGAGATAGTTTAAAAATTTTAAAAGATGTAAAACAGATAAATAAAATTTTTAATAACAATAAAGCCTCGTTAATATTGATTGACCCGCCCTATGGCGATATGATGGCTAAAAATAAAACTGGCGAAGCTAGAAAAAAAGGCAAAGATATTTCCCCAACACCCTTTACTAATATGGAAGTGGATTTAGGAAATATGGATTGGGATAAATTTATATTGAATTTTAAGGAAAGCATAAAAGATAGTTTAAAATTTTTGAAAGAAAAAGGTCATATTGTTGTTTTTATAAAAGATATGCAACCAAACAAAGAAAACGCAAATTTACTTCATGCAGATGTGATAAATGAATTAAATTCTCTAAAAAACCTTAAATATTTAGGAACTAAAATTTGGGCAGATTTAAATGTAAATCTATATCCTTACGGCTATCCATTTGCATTCGTTGCAAATCAAATTCATCAATATATTATGGTTTTCAGAAAGGAAAAAGCGTGAAAAGTAGTAATTTATGGATATTGACAGAGGAAAGACCAAAACGAGAGGTGTTATTTACAATAATTAAGAAATTTGCTGATGATAATGGAATTTCTTTTTTTGTGGAACAGAATATATTTATTGTGCCTACTTTATGTACAAATGGAAATTTTGCTTTTAAATATGCAATATTAGGAGTTCATTCTCCTATTATAAAAAATGTATTTTTATGTGTGGTATCTGGAAATTCTAGCTTTACGGATTTTTTAATTTTTTACCAAGATAATATACCTAATCCTTTACAAGATACACCACTTTATGCTATTGAGGAAACAAAAACGAGCGATTATGAGAGTAGAAATACAGGTGTTTTTCAAAGGGCTTCTAAGTTTGTGTTTATTGATTTGTATTACAAAAATATTAAAAAAATAATGCTTTATTCTATAAGGATAGGACAAGATAAAAAACCAACAAAAACAAATATATTTGGAACGAAATGTTTGGCAACACTTGGCGTTCAAATTTTAGGAAAATCATTAGATGACGATACAATTTCACCATTTACTGATATTGATGAGCTCATAGAATTTAAAAATTCTATGAGATTGCCACCAAAAGGCAATATACCTATTCTAATTAGAAAAGTAGAAAATAAAATTACAATTTCAGGCAGATTGGAAAAAAATGGAACATTATCTCACGATCCCAATATAGGTGCTTTAAGTTTAATATCGGCTACACTTAGAGCTTTGGGTTATGTGGGCAAAATAGAAATAACTTCGCACAATCTTTCACAAAATCAAGTTGGCAGAGGTAACAAGTTTGTTTCAATAGCAAATTTGCTTGGTATTTCGCTAGAAAACATTGATTTACCGGCAATACAAAACAATGATAGTTATTGGCGCTATGAAACGCAAGGTGAAAAAATAGCTACAATATTTTTGCATTTAGTTGTAGAGGAATTTACAAGAGCAAGAGCTATATATGAAAATCACGCGGGTTGTGAAAGGGGTTATTTTATAACTCAAAATAATGAAAATTTAACTGTTGAAAAATATGAAAATAGAGATGAATACAAAAATGGTAATGAAAACGCAAGAATTTTTATACCCGATTTGGTATTGGCAGACTTTGATAGGAAACAGATAATAAATATTGAAGGCAAAAAATTTATAAAGGTTCAATGCGGTATAGACGAGCTAGAAAACTATGATGCTTTTGAAAATTTATACATCAAAAAGCATTATGAAGATTATAAAATTATAAGAACAGTTGTATTATTTGGTGGAGAAATTAATGAAATATCGAATTTGAGTTTTCCTAAGATAAATTTTAATGACATACCAAAAATAGGCTTTGTTCTAACAAAAAATGGTAAGACAATTTTACAAATACACTCTCCAAAAATTTTTGGAGAAGCGATTTTTCATTTGCGTTCATATTATGGATTAAATAAGTTTTGTGTGCATATTATAGATTAAATAAGTCAAGTTAATTTTTTAGGTGTGTTTGCTACATAATATAGCAAAACATTTGTCAAAAATTAAACTTAAAAATTAGCATCACTTATTTATCATTATTTGGATAGCATAGACGATTAACTCGGAGGCGGAAGTAGATTTAACAAAAGGGTACAAAGTTTTAATGAAAACTATGATATTTTATAGACGAGAAATTATATTTAGGGTAATCAATTTGTTTACATTCTCAACAATACTTATCTAGTACCAAATCACATAAATACCATAAATACTGATTGGAATAGGAGTGTAACACCTTTATTTAATAACCATATAAATTATATCAGCAAAACAACTGATAATAACAGAGACAAAAATATATAAGCTTTCATGGAACACAATATATATTAAAAAACAAAAAAATAAAACATTAAATGAAATAATTATAAACTTACAAAATAGTAGAAGTATATTATCAAAATTACTAATAAAAAGCGAAAAATATTAGGAATTTATATGACTTGATATTTTTAAATAAAATAAATTAAAATATTATTTAAGATCTCTTTTATAACTTAATATATTCAAAGTTATACCTATATTATCTTAATAATATATAAATTAGAGCTTATTTTATAAAACAATCACTTCTTAAATTTATTATCTAATAAATTACTATTCATTTATTGAGTAAAATCATGATATTTATTTTGTGAAATTATAATAAAAATACATAAGATAATTATTTAAAATATTTTTAGATATACATAAAAATTACAAATCATAAATTAAAAAAATTAATCTCAAAAAAACATTTTTTCTATGAGCCTCGCAGAGAATATTTTGTTATTTACTTAAAAAATGGTGTCATTTTTTGGAGTAAATAGCTATCCTGCTTTTACTAAAATTTTCATCTTAATTTTTATATTTATAAGACAAAATATTTTATACTTGTAATTAAATAAAAATCAAAAAAAGGAATGTTATGAATTTTAATTATCCAAATATAAAAAGACTAGAATCTATTTTAAATGAAACATCATTTCATCAAATTTATAATTTATGGATAAATAAACAAATTTCTCACTATGCTTTAAAAATATTAGAAAGATGGGCTGAAAATTATCCAAATACAATCAAAACTTTAGGAATGTCAGATCTAATGACTTTGGTATTACCACAGGAAAAAATGGAAATTGAAATTTTATCTAGTGCAAATTCAAAAAAACAAATAGAAAATGGTTTAACTACTATGGAAATATTACAAGAAGCAGAAATAGATTTAAACTATTATATAAAAACAAATCCTCAACTTTATTCTCCACTTTTTCAAGAAACCATGCAAGAAGATAAAGTACAAAAACTAGAAAAAAATATTAACGATGACTACTGGAAATTACAAACACAAATCATGGATTTACAACATGAAATAAAAGATTTAAATTAGTTAGTAATTTAGAACTATCAATAAATAAATCACAGAATGCATAAATACTTAAAAAGTATGTATTGTAATTAATATAATACTACTATAAAATGTAGCTTTATTCTCTTTTTATAAAAATTAAAAAGAGAATAAAAAGAACCAAAAAGAAAAATAAAAAATTTTCTTATTAAATTATCAGGATAAAAAGTTATAATAATCTCATCAGAGGAGGATAGTGGCGGG
>NZ_JANQCX010000012.1:0-33783 GCF_024723575.1 Campylobacter sp. 2352 PW | reverse complement strand
GTGGCTGGGATAAGCTAAATCCAAGTAGTCAAATTTGTTGATACTTGGATTAAATGCTATAATTTTGCTTTAAAAATTTAAAGGTTTTTTATGGCTGCTGATGATCAAGAAAAAACAGAAGAACCCACGTCCAAGAAAATAGAAGATGCTCGTAAAGAGGGCAATGTTCCAAAAAGCCAAGATGCATCTGCTGTGGCTGTGCTTGTTATAGCTGTGGTTGTGGTGTTGTTTATGTTGCCTTTTATAGGTGAGAGAATTAGCGGTTTGTATAGGTTTTATCAAAGCTTTATAGGTATAGAACTTGATTTAAAAATCTTGCAAAAAATTATTATAAAAACCATGATAGAAATGTTTATTATGGTTTTACCTATTACTTTAACGATTATGGTTGCAGGCGTGCTTGGGAATTTAATGCAATTTGGTTTTATTTTTACCACCAAGCCTATTACTCCAAATTTTAACAAAATTAACCCTATTAATGGTCTTAAAAATCTTTTTTCTTTGAAAAAAATCATTGAAGCTTTAAAAATTACTCTTAAAGTTGGAGTGGTTTTTGGAATAGCTTTTATTTTTTTATTACAATTTATGAAAGAACTTCCTAGAGTGGAGCTTTATACGATTTATCCACAACTTTTATGGCTTAGGGATAAGGCTATTATACTTGCGGCTATTGTGATTATAGCTTTTTTGATTATTGGGCTTTTAGATGTGCTTTTGGTAAGGTATCAGTACTTTAAAAATTTACGCATGAGCAAACAAGAAATCAAAGATGAATACAAACAAAGCGAAGGAGATCCTTTGGTAAAAGGAAGAATTCGTCGTTTGCAAATGGAAGCAGCAAGACGCAGAATGGTACAAGATGTCGCTAGTGCTGATGTGGTGATTACTAACCCCACTCACTATGCGGTTGCTTTGCGTTATGATAGTTCTAAAGAAGCTGCGCCAAAAGTTTTAGCTAAAGGAGTGGACTTTTTAGCTTTGCGTATAAAAGATATGGCATATGAATATAATGTGATGATTTATGAAAATCCTCCTTTAGCAAGAGAACTTTATAAAGCATGTGAGGTAAATGATCTTATCCCACCAGAGCTTTTTAAAGCAGTGGCGGAAGTTTTAAGCTTTGTCTATACTTCTAATAGACAAAAATTTGCTGATAGATTAAAATAAATTTAGCTTTTTAATCAAGCTTATAATAGTCATAGTTATAGAAAGAGTGTAAATGCCCAAAAGCGCTATACGGTGAGATTTGAGGTTGATTTTTTCCATGATTTTAATACCAAGATAAACCCCTAGCATAGAACTAAGTCCTACTAAGCTTCCATTTTGCAAGACTTCTTTATCAATGATGTCATTATATACAAAAGAACTAATTCCTGAAATGGAAGCAAAAATCACAAAAAACAAACTAAGTGGTACTACTTTTTTAGTATCATAGCCTAAAAAATAAGCCAAAATAGGGGTGATTAAAAGCCCACCGCCAATCCCTAAAGATATAGCAAAAATTCCTGTAAATACGCCACAAATTAGCAAAATGGAATTTTTTAAGATATTAGAGTGGTTGATATTTCCAATGGTACTTTTTTGATTAAAAGCAAATTTTAAAAAAAATACAATACTCACGCATAGAAAAATACTTGTTAAGGTTATATCTGAAAAATATGAGAGCAAAAGCCCACTAAACATCGCACCTAAAAAGCCTCCAAAGCCTATGATAAGACCATCTTTTAAGATTAAATTTTTCTTTTTATAGTTTAAATAGGAGCCAAAAATAGAAGCAAAAATCATTTGTACAACAGAAATTGCAACAGCATGGTGAGAGCTAAGTCCTAAAGTAAGCATAAAAGGAACGATGATCATACCACCACCTATACCAAAAACTCCTGAAGCTATACCCGAAAAAATCCCTATAATCATATAGGGAAGTAAAGTTAAATCCATAATCTATAAACCTTTAAATAAAAAAATTGTAACAAAATAAAATTTATTTAGCTTTAGAAAATATAATCATAGTCGATTTATGATGATTATAAATATTTTTTTGGAGTTAATATGAAATTTTGCAAAAAATGCGTTATGCCAGATACTAAGCCTGATTTGCATTTTAATGATGAGGGAATTTGTGATGCGTGTTGCTCGCAAGAAGCGAAAAATCATGAGATAAATTGGCAAGAGCGTGAAAAAGAATTTCTAGAACTTGTGAAAAAATATAAAAAACATCCCGTGTATGATTGTGTCATAGGAGTAAGTGGCGGTAAGGATTCTACTTTTCAAGTTTTAAAATGTCTTGAGCTTGGGCTTAATCCTTTGTGTGTTTGTTTTGAACCAAGTATCCCTACTAAAATAGGTAAAAAGAATTTAAAAAATTTAAATAATCTTGGTGTTGATTTGATCCATATCAAAAGAAACCCTTTAGTGTATAAAAAATTATCCCGTGAAGCTTTTGTAAGAACGGGCGATAATGAATGGCAAAACCATTTGGGGATTTTTACATGTGTTCCAAAAGTAGCTGTTGCTTTTGAAATTCCTTTGATTATTTGGGGGGAAAGTCCGCAGATTGAATATGGTGGGCCAGCTAGTTCTAAAGAAAAAAACACTTTAGATAGAGAGTGGCTTGAAGAATTTGGTGGGCTTTTGGGTAATAGAATTTCTGATATGATTGGAGTTGATGGTATTAGAGAAAAGGATTTATATTTTTACACTTATCCAAGTGATGAAGAGCTTCAAAGAGTAGGAGTTACAGGGTTATTTTTGGGATATTATTTTAAATGGGATTATAAGTATAATTTAAAAATATCTAAAGAAAATGGCTTTAAAACTAGTACAAAACCAGTTGAAACTACTTATGAGAATTTTGAAAATTTAGATTGTTATTCAAATCATGTGCATGATTATTTAAAATACTGCAAATATGGTTTTGGAAGAGCTACGGATAATGCATGTTTGGATATAAGACTTGGCTATATTAGCCGTGAAGAGGGTGTGAGACTTGTAAATAAATATGATGGAAAGCCACCTAAAAAGGCTATTAAGAAATATTTAGAATTTAGTGGTTTTAGTGAAAAAGAATTTGAAAAAATTGTAGATTCTTTTACTAATAAAAAGATATTTAAACGCGATGAAAATGGTAAATTCTTAAGAGATAGCGATGGATCATTGATAAAAAAAGATGAGTTTATTTTGAAATGATTTGTATTGTTGATTATCATCTTGGAAATTTTAAATCTGTTTTGAAAGCTTTTGAAAAACTTAATCAAGAAGTGATTATAAGTTCTAAAAAAGAAGATATAAAAAATGCTTCTAAATTAGTTTTACCAGGTGTTGGATCTTTTAAGCAAGGTATAGACAATTTAAAAAAACTTACACTAGATGAGCTTTTAAAAGAATGTGTTTTAAAAGATAAAAAACCTATTTTGGGAATTTGTCTTGGTATGCAACTTTTTGCCAGTAAGGGATATGAGGGCGGAGAGTGCGAAGGGCTTGATTTTATAAAAGCAAGGGTTTTGAAATTTGATTTAAGTAAAGAAAAATTATTGCACAGTGGCTGGGATGATTTACAGTTTAGTGATAAAAAAAGCAAGCTTTTTGATGGAATTTTAGAAAAAAGTGATTTTTATTTTGTGCATTCTTATTATGTAGAGTGTTTAGAGAGAATGGAGACTTCTTTTTGTGAGTATGAAAGACCTTTTTGTGCAAGTTTTGAAAAAGATAATATTTTTGCTGTGCAATTTCACCCTGAAAAAAGCCAAAATGTAGGTTTGAAACTTTTGGAAAATTTTGCAAATTTAAAGGTCTAATATGCTTAAAACAAGAATCATACCTTGTGTGTTATTAAAAGATCATCAGCTTGTAAAAAGTATCAATTTTTCTTCTTTTAGAACTATAGGACATGTGGTAAGCACAGCTAGGATATATAATGCTAGAAATGTTGATGAGCTTATAGTTTTGGATATTAATAAAAACGGTGTTATAGATTTTGAAAGCTTAGAAGATATAGCTAATGAGTGTTTTATGCCTTTAACTATTGGAGGTGGGATTAGAACTTTAGAAGATATTAGAAAATTGCTAGATATAGGTGCTGATAAAATTAGTATTAATTCTATGGCTTTACAAGATCCAGATTTTATTAAAAAAGTAGCAAATACTTTTGGAAGTTCTTGTGTAGTATGTTCAATTGATGTAAAAAAAGATAAAAATAAATTTAAAGTTTTTAATAATGAAATTTTAGATATTGATCCGTTAGAACTTGCATTAAAATACGAATCTTTGGGAGCAGGGGAGATACTTTTAACAAGTGTTGATAAAGAAGGAAGTTCTTTAGGGTATGATTGGGAATTACTAGAGTATTTCAAAGGTAAATTAAAAATTCCACTCATTATTAATGGAGGGCTTTCTAAGCCTCAAGATGGGATAAAAGCTATACAACTTGGTGCGAATGCATTAGCAGGTGCTTTTATATTTCATTTTAGTCAATATACTCCAAATGATGTTAAAAATGAGCTTTTAAAAAATAATATCCCTGTGAGGATTGTTTAAATTTACAAAATAAAAATTATTATCTTCTTTAATAACTTCAAACCCACATTTTAAATATAAACTTAAAGCTTTTGTGTTTTCTTTGAAAACACAAGCGTTTAAAGTTTGAACTTTTAAAACATTGAAAGCATAGTTTTTAACTTCTTGCATTAAAAGCTCGCCTATACCTTTTTTTATACCATAGAGTCCAAATTCGCATGAATTGTTAGTTATATTGATAAAATCAATCACACCTATAGCTTGTTTGCTATCATAAACTAAAAAGTATTTTTTAGTTGTATCTGTTTTTAGGCTAGATAAAAAGCTTAAGTGTTCTTTTAAAGTGATATTTTGTGTTTTCATAAATTTAGCAATACTTTCATTATTTCGCCATTTTAAAACGAGCTTGATTTCTTCTTGGTTTAAGTGGATAAAATCTTTTAAAACTATCATATAAAACTCTCCACTTCATAGCCTTTTTTAGCAAGCCAAGTTGCAATTTTTTCTTGATTTTTAGCATAAGCTATGGCTTTAAAATTTGCTTTTAAAATCAAAGCTTCGTTGACTAATGAGCTTGCGCTAATGATGAGTTTTTTACTTTCATTCATCAATCTAGCAAGGTTATGTTGGTCTATTAGAATTTGTATATTAGGGTTTTTTTGGCTTAATTTTTGAAGCAAATTTAGATGAGAATTTGCTTTTGTGGTAGCTATGATGATAGTTTTATTTTTATTTAGTTTATTTGCTATATCAAAGGAAATGTTTTTTGGATCACTTCCCCCTATACAGATAAAATAATCATAAATTTTCTCTCTTTTTATCTTGCTTTCTTGGTAAAACTCATCGCGTATTAGAGCATAGGAAAAGCCACATCTTAATTCACAATACTTTGGCACTAAATTTTCATAATCACTTTCTTTAGCATAAGCATTGACATTAAGTAAAATATCGCAAAAATGTTCTTTTATCTCATCATCAAAGCTAAGAATTTTAATTCCTGTTTCTAATTTAATGAGTTTTTCATCATCTGCAGTGATTTCATAATGATCAATGATTAAAAGATCAAATTTTTCCTTTTTGATGAGATTGATGAGTTTATATATGCTAGCACTTGTTAACTCATACACAGGATAAGGAATTTCATCTATTAAAGAGCCTTTTAGTGGTAAACAAGCAAAAGATACATCTTGGTATTGTTTAGCTAACAAAAGATCTCTTTTGATATGTCCGTGTCCTATAGCGCTAGAACTATCGCTTCTAAAAAGAACTCTCATTTGATTTTATGTTCATATCCTCTTTGTATAATGGTTTCTTGTAAAGGAATTATACCTCTATTCAAGGCTTGTTCGTGAGCTTTGATATGAGCGATAATTAACTCAAGCCAGTCAATATGTTCTTTTATCCATAAAAGTGATTTATTATATACATCATCTTCATTGATAGGGTTTAAAACATAAATTTTAGCAAGATTAAATTCAAATTGAGCAAGTAGTGGAGATAATGTTTCATGAAGTTCTTCCATATTTGTTAGATTTTCTATGTATAGTTTGATTTCATCGATTTTTTTGATTGCATATTCAATATTTTCCTTGGCATGAATATTTTGATAGGTCCACTTTAAATTAGATAGATAAGTTTGCATAGTATCGTTTAGAGTATGACAATGTGATATGCTTTTGTTAATCTTAGAGTATGCTTCAATCATTAATTTGTTTTGTTTATCAAAATCTGGAGCACACAGTTTTTCAAAAGGCTTTTTTAGTTCTTTTTTTAACAATTTTTCACATATATATTTAAATGTTTTTTCTGTGGTTCCTTTGATTCTAGCCCCACCCTCGGTACAATTATAAGTGATGACATCATATTGCTTAAAGCGAACAATATCACTTTCAAAATTTTGACGAAATAGAGTCCAAGCAAAAGAACTTTGAACTTTGCCTTTACCACCATAAGCTTCGCATTCATATTTTCCATAATCTTGTCTATAAGCTTCATCTTTTATAGGATAAAGATGCCCATCTGAATGTGAATTTCCATTGTTGTTGTATGCTAAATCTTGTCCAATCAGAATAATATTTTTATGGCCAAGATCGAATGCTAAATTTGCGGCCATATTAGCAACACTCCATCCTGTTGCAAGATAGCCATATGAATGTAGTTGCATAAAATGAATAAAATAAGCTCCTGTAGGAAAAACTAATAAATAATTTCTATTGTTCTTATCTAGATACTTTATTGTATTAGGGTGAGTGTATGATTTAAGAACAAAAACTATATCTTCGTCAAATTTTCCAAAATCATTATTGAAAAATTCACTAGTTAAAGCTACTCTTTCTAAAGATAAAACGTAATCTGGTTTGATATTGTGCTTGGCTAAAATAGGATATGAGCTATCTGCGCAAAAAATGGTAGCTTTACTAGCATATTGTTTTAATAATGGAAGTTGTTTAGAAAGGCTAGGACCAGTGGCGACAATTATAGCAGTATCACTTAAATTTTTTCTTTTTTGTAGAAGCTCTTTATAATCTGGATGAGTTAATATTTTAGGGAGGTTATGTGTAAACTGTTCAATACCTTGAAGAGCATCAAGAGGTAGATTTCCATATTTCAATGTGGCTTTTTTTAAGTATTCTAGCATGTTGTTGTTGACTTTTAATATGTCATTATGATATCTTTCGTAATAATCAGAATGTAGTTCCAAAAAGTATGTTCTTGCAAAATTTAGCATAGGTTGTTGTTTGCACATTGATTCATAATCAATAATCTTTAAGCAGTTTGTATTTGCAATTACAAGTTTAGCTTCTTGGAGTTCCTTGCTAAAATCTATAATACTAAAAGCACTATGGATAATCTCTAAATCTTTTTCAAAAACAATAATGATTTGATGATGAGGATTTTGCAAAAGGGCTTTGTATAAAATTCCGTTTCCAAATCCGTAAAAATATAATACAGGATGTAAGCGGTATTTTTCATTGTATATATTAAGCATAGTATTCAATTCTTCTAAAGGATTTTTATAAATAAAAGTATTGTCCTTGGTGTTTAGAAAATTTATATCTAAACTATCATTACCTTGGATAATTTTGTATTTTGTTTTTTTAATGGCTGACAATGTTTGACCTAATTTTGTTTTTATGCTTTTGATATTTTTTTGTAGCATAGCATTTCCTTTTATTGTGTAGAAATTATTTTTATTATACTTTAATTTTAAGAATAAAAAACTTATATTTTATCTATGTAGTAATAGAAAAATTGAGAAACGTAAAAATTACTTAATTTTAATATTTATGTGTTGTAATTGATAAAGCATTTTGGCAAATTCTAAGTCTTCGAAAGTATCAATATCGCAAATTTTATTTCTCGGAAGTAAAAAGGCTTTAGAATGAGGTTTAAACATAAAATCTTCTTCTAGCCATGCTTCTTTTTTGCCAAAGTAAAATGCTCCGCCATCATGATAAGCTTTGGTAAGATCTTGTGAGCGTTTGTTATAGTTTGATTCATCAAACATACAAACTTTATTTTGTTCATCAAGGTAAAAACCTCTTTGTATAGGGTATTCAAATTCACAAGCTGAAAATAAAAATTTGCACTCATCTTGACTGAATTGCTCAAAAGCTTTTTGCAAAATAAACTCATCTATAAGTGGTGCAGTAGCGTATAAACAACACACATTTTCATAAAATTTACCTTGCTTTTCTAGAGTGATGATGGCATCTTGGATTACAGCGGTTGAGCTTGCATAATCATCACTTAGTTCTTTTTTGCGCACAAAAGGAGCTTTGGCTCCATATTTTAAAGCCACTTCGATAATCTCATCGTCATCACTTGAGATAATCACATCATCAAAAATACATGAATTTAAAGCACTTTCTATGCTATAAGCAATCAAAGGTTTTCCTAAAAAATCGATAATATTTTTTCTAGGAATACGCTTAGAACCACCACGCGCTGGGATAATACAAATATTTTTCATAAATCATCTTTAAATTTTATAAAAAAGCAAGTATAATTTAACTTTAATTTTAAAAGGCTTAATATGCTCAAAGATGAAACTTATTTTATAGATTCTTGTGATGATGTAGAATTAAATATAAAAAGAGAAAGTAAACTAGAATTTCAACTTATATATGATGATACAAAAGAAATTGAAGCTATAATGTGTATTGTTCAAGGACTTGGGGCTGATATAAGAGATCCTGTTTTAAAGTTTAATATGGAATATTTTGCGTCAAAATATAATGTGGCGGTTTTGAGTGTAAATTATCATGGTATAGGTAACCGTCCGCAAACTGGTGCTAAGTGGTATTTAGATGATATTGATAAACTTATTTTTGATGCAAGTTTGAAAGCTATCAATATAAAAATTCCCTATAATATATCAAAACTTAACACTTTTGAGGAATTTTATCCTGCTATGAATTATCTTAATAAAGAAATTCAAAAAAAGAAAGATAACTGGGATTTTAGCAGAGAGTATTATTTGGACTTGAGTGTGAGTTTGCAGCTTACGAACAATGAATATCAAAATTATGGTATTATGCAAACGATTGATATGATAAATACTTTGCTTTATGTAAAAACAAAAATTTTTAAAAACAGTAATTTAAAAACCATTGTGGCAGGAGTTTCACATGGTGCTTATATGGGCGTATTGTCTGCAAAAATAGCTCCATGGGTTATAGATGCAATCATTGATAATTCTTCTCATGTGACGCTTGATGGAGATGCTTGGAGATATATAGGCTTTGGCAAGGAAGTTGATTATACTGAGTATTTTTGCTTTGGAACTTTTCACTATTTTAACAATATTAGACTTTGCGCTTCTGAAAAAACACTATGGACTACAAATAAACAATCGCCTTATTATTTTTCACTTGCTAGAAAACTCATTAGAGAAACACTAAATAAAGATCATTTAAATATACAAGCAAAATACCCAAATCCAAAATATATCGCTTATCATTCTAAATTTGATGAATATGTTCCTTTGGAAGAAAAAGAAGAATATGTTAGTATTTTAAAAGAACTTGGAGTTGATGTTGAATTTACAAAAATAACAGATAATCAACAAGTTGATGGTAAATTTATTAAAAATTTAACTCATGGTATGGGTATACCTATAAAACTACTTATTAAAAAACATTTGCCACAAATTTTACAAGAACCTTTAAAAGACAAAACTTGTAAAAAAGAAATCTCATACAGGTGTGATGATTTAATATATACTTTTAAAGAGGAAAATGAGCAAATATTACTTGATGTACAAAAATTAAGCTAGAATATACAAGAAAGGAAATAAATGAAAAATTTTTTTAACTCACTGCAAGATAAAGAATTTATTTTTGCACCACAATGTTATAAAACATGTAATGGTGGATGTTGTCATAATATTCATGCACAATATTTTAAATTTAATAAATCTAGTGCAGTGATATTGCCTATGCTTGAAGTTGAATATCTTTCACTAAAACAAGCTGGTAACACATATTTAGAAAATGGAAAAGTTAACACCTTTACTTTAAAAAATGGAAAAAAAATCAATGCTTATTTTGCAAAATGTGATTTAAATGGACTTTGTGATCCTCATGGTCTTAGACCTTTGATATGCAAGCTTTATCCTTATTATCCTCAGGTTGATTATGAGGGAAATTTTTTAGGGGTTAAACCTTGTGCTTTATTTGATATATTTTATAAAGATGCCAAAAAGCACTATTGCACCATAACCCATAGAAAAAATGATGAGTTTTTAAGAGAGTTTGAGCAAAGCACACAGGTATTAAGAAAAGAACCTATAATGATATTTGTATTTAAGGTACTTGAGGTAGTAGAAGAAACTCTTAAACAATATACTTATGATCATTATGGAAAAGTGGTTTATCTTGAAGAATTAACGCATGAGGAAAAATTTGATTTTTTTGCTTTTCAAGAGATCAATTCTATGACTATGCAAGCATATAGAAATGACAAATTTATTGATAAAATTCAAGATATATATGATAATCTAGAGTTGCGGTATCAAGATCAATTTACAAATTATTTTAATGATTAGAGAGAATTATGCTCAAAAATGAAACTTATTTCATAGACTCTTGTGATGATGTAGAATTAAATATAAAAAGAGAAAGTAAATTAGAATATAGAATAACTTATGATAATGACAAAGAGATGAAAGCTATCGTCTTTATCATAGGGGGATATGGAATAAATGTTGACCTGCAAGTAATGGACTTTAATAGACAGTTTATCGCCAAGAAATTTAATGTTGTAGCTGTTAATGTTTTGTATCATTGTTTTGGGTGTAGAATTAATAGTAAAGATAAAAATTACAGCGCCTCTTTTTCATATGATGATAGAGATGTTGGGTATTTTAAAGCACAGTTAAACAAACAAGGCTTTGTGTTTTCTGAAGATATTAATAAAGAAAATATACAAAATCAAATTGCTTCTTTGGAGTCTTTGATTGATTTTTATAAATCAAAAAATATATTGTCCAACGATTTTAAATTTTGTATAAACTCAACTCTGTCACCTTCAAATGATGAATATCAAAATTACGGTATTATGGCAGCCATTGATCATATAAATGCCTTAAAGGATATGTGTAAAAAATTTCCTATCTTTGGTAAATTACCTAAAATTTATGGTGGATGTTCTTATGGAGGTTACCTTTCTTTATTGATTGCTAAAATAGCCCCTTGGTATGTTGATGGAGTGGTAGATAATTCTGGTGAGGCAACACTAATTTTGGGTTGCATCATGGGAAAAGATTTAAATTTTCATGATATATATTATAATTATAAGAGTTTTATTATAGGTTGTTTTATAAAAACATACTGGAATTCTGATAAGTCATCTCCTTATTGTTTTAAAGATGAGCATTTTCTTATTAGAACTTTATTAAATAAAGAACATTTGATTTTACAAGCTCAAAAAAACAAAAATATATTTTATACGAGTTATCATAGCTCTAAGGATTTGTTAACTTCTTGTGAGAATAAAAGTTATTTTATGGAATTGCTAAAAATTTTAAATTATCAAGTAGATTTCAACTTGATAAAAGAAACTGATATTGATGGTAAATTTGCTAAAAATTTAGAACATGGATGCGGAATAAAAGACAAATCATTATTTAATAAAGAACTTCCAAAGATACTAGAAAAATTTAAAAACAAAAATTTCATTCTGAGAGAAGATAGCATAAGCTATCCTTGCAAGGATAAAGTTTTTACTTTTAAAGATAAGGGCGATAAATTTGTGCTTGAGATTATATAACTTTCTCAAGCATATTTTTTATTGTAGAAAAATCTTCAAAATTATCTGGAGTTATATATTTAGCATCTAAACTTTTTCCAATAAATTTTTCTATTTCTAAGATCAATCTCATCATATCCATGCTATCAATAACGTCATCATCCACTAAATTGCGACTGCTTTCATTGATATCACTTCTGTTGATTGCATTAAACATATTTTGTATATTTTCAAGTGTAATACTCATCAAATCTTCCTTTTAAATACTAAAATTTTTAAAAATTATACCATATTTAATTTTGCAAATAGAATATGAGCATTGTTTTGTTGACTTTATATTTGTTGGTGTTTGTAAAACTTCATTTTATTTATTATAAAAACCCATTCAAAACTTTCCTATCAATCTTCCCATTTGCATTTAAAGCAAATTGTTCTATTTTAACAAATTTCTTAGGTATCATGTAAGCAGGGAGTTTATCTTTTAAAAAGTTTTTAAAATCTAACTCTTCCTTGCTTTCATAAAAACAAATAATTTCTTCTTTAAAAATACAAGCACAATTTCTTACATTCTCATGAGAATTTATAATACTTTCTATCTCTCCAAGTTCTATACGATGACCCATATATTTGATTTGATGATCTATCCTTCCATAACATAAAAGTTCGCCAAATTCATTATAAGCTACCACATCACCTGTTTTATAAAGTAAGTCTAGATAATTATCATGCAAAGGATTTTGTACAAAAGCTTGTTTTGTTTTTTCTTTATCGTTGTAATACCCTAGAGAAAGACAAGTTCCTCTTACATAAAGCTCACCTTTAATTCCTATTTGACTTGGAGTAATTAAATTTAAATTCTCATCAAAGACTAAAAGCTGAGTATTTTTACAAGCTTTTCCTATAGGTAAAAGCTCGTCATCACTAAATTGTCTATTAACTATGTAAAAAGAGCATACATCGGTAATTTCAGTAGGTCCATAAAGATTAGCAAATAAAGCACTAGGAAGGTATTTACGCCAAATGTTGAGTTGTTTATTTGGCATGATTTCGCCACAAAAAAGAATTTTGTTTAAATGCCTTAGTGTAAAGGCTTCAAGAGCATTGGTGTTAGCAAAATAAATCAGCACAGAAGGTACCCAAAAAATTGTTGTTATTTTTTCTTGTTCTAGATACTCTAAAATTTTATTTGGAAAAGCAAAAAGATGATTTGGTAGTATATGAAGCGTAGCTCCCATTTTAACGCAACTAAATATATCTAATATGCTATTATCAAAGTAAAATGGCGCTTGATTAGCAAGTATATCTTCATGGCTTAGCTTAAAAGTTTCACATACCCAAAAAGTATAATCAATTGCACTTTTATGACTTATACTTACTCCTTTTGGAGTTCCTGTACTTCCGCTTGTAAAAAAAACATAAAGTAAATTAGTATCTATGTGATTATTTAAAGCTTTTTCTAAAGCATTTTCATTTATATCAAAACTTTTAAAATCTTCTGTGAAAATGGTATCAAGATTAAAATCTAAATTTAATTTTTTAGAAGTGATTAAAAGCTTTGGTTTTAAAACTTTTATGACTTTTTCTACACGCTCTTTAGGGCTTTTTTCATCTAAAAGTGTATAAAAATTTCCACTTTTTGCTACACCAAAAAAAGAAAGCAAACAATCAATCCCTTTAGGAAGTATGATTAATACAGGTTCTTGTGTGCTTTTAGTAGGAAGTTTAGAAAGAATTTCACTTGCTATTTTTTTACTTAAATTATCAAATTCTTTATAGCTTATGTTTCTGCCATTAAACTCAACAAAAGCATTTTTACTTCTAAATTTAGCAACACTTTCTTGTAAAAAATCATTGATGTGGGTTGTCATGAGCTTCCTTAAAAAAAATTTTGATTATAATAGCATAAATTATAATCTATGAAGGAAAATTATGCTCATAAATCAAACTTATTTTATAGACTCTTGTGATGATGTAGAATTAAATATAAAAAGGGAAAGTAAATTAGAATATAGAATCACTTATGATGATAGTAAGCGAATGAAAGCTATTGTTTTTATGATAGGTGCATATGGATCAAGTATATCTATGATGGAGTTTGATAGGCAATATATTGCTCAAAAATTTGATGTAATTGTTATTAATGTTGTATATTGGTGTTTTGGAACAAGATTGAGCGATGAGAAACAATATAGTGCAAAATTAATGGTTTTGGAAGAAGATTTATTAAGCTTAAAAAGAGTTATGTTGGATATGCAAATAAACAATAAGGATTTGCATATTGATTCTGCGGGATATTATATAAATATTTTAGATCAACATATTCAAAAATTTAAAGATGAGTCTAAAATCAATAGCGATTTTCAAGTTAGTATTACTTCAACTTTAATACCACCACATAATGAGTATCAAAATTATGGCATAATGGCAGCAATTGATCATATTAATGTTTTAAAGGATATTTACAAAAAATATCCACAATTTCAATACTTGCCTAAAATATACGGAGGATGTTCTTATGGAGGTTATCTGTCGTTATTGATTTCCAAAATAGCTCCTTGGCATGTGAATGCTGTTTTAGACAATTCTGGGGAAGCTTTGCTTTTATTAAGATATATTATAGGTAGAGAATTAAATCAAGTGGAATTTAACATCAAACAGAAAAATATTTCAATTGGTTGTTATTTAAAAACATATTGGAATACCAACCCTAATTCGCCTTTTTGCTTTAAAAATGAAAATTATATGATTAGAGCTTTGCTTAATCCAATCCACTTGAACATACAAGCTCAAAAAAATAATACTATAGAATACGTAAGCTATCATAGCTCTATTGATTTGATGAGTCCTGTAAAAGATAAAATTCAGCTGATGCAAATATATCAACTATTAGGTTACAATGTAGATTTTAAATTAATTAAAGATATAGATATCGACGGTAGATTTATTAAGCACTCTAATCATGGTGGAGGTATTACTATAAAAGCATTGTTTAAAAAAGAATTGCCTAAAATACTTGAGAAATTTCGAGATAAAAATTTTAAAACCAAACAAGATGAAATTTGCTATCCATGTAAAAACAAGGTTTTTACTTTTAAAGATGAAAATGATAAATTTGTTTTAGAGATTGTTTAAGGTTTTTTTACCTTAAACACCAGCTAAAGCTAAAAGATCACTTACTTTTTCACATTTTTTAAGATCATCACCGTTAATTTGCTTACCAAGTGAGTTTTTAAATAATACCATGATAGATACAAAAGCTAAGCTATCCCATTCATCAATATCATCTAAAATCATATTTTCTTTCAGTGTTTCATCCATATGCATAGCTTCGCTAATAGCTTCTAGTAATTCTTCTTTAGTCATTTTTTTCTCCTTTATAAATTGAAATTGTATCAGTTTTAAAGTTTTTATCAAAATTTATATAAGCACTTCCCCAGGCATATCCAGCGCCAAAAGCACTTAAAATGGCATTAAAATCATTTTTTTGTATTTCACAAAGTAAAGCAGGTAAAGAGCAAGCACTCAAATTAGCATATTTTGACATCAAAAAATTTGGTGCTTTAGAGCTATCAATACCCAAGTCATTTATAATAGAATCAACTAAAAATTGATTGGATTGATGCAATAAAAAATAATCCACTTCATCTTTATTTTTTTCACAGAAATCAAGCATTGCTTTTATACTTTGACTTTCAAGATTAAGCGCTTGGTTAAAAATTTCAGCCCCATCCATGTAAAGATTATCTAAGCCCCTATGTTTATTGGTTTGAAATATTTCTTTATTGGAGCTTTTACTCTCATCAAGTTTAGCAAAAGCTCTATTGGGTATGATGAGTTTATCAAAACCTTCTCCATTAGAATAAAGCTTAAAAAACGATTTTTCATTTGCACAACTTATGAGTGTTGCGCTTACTCCATCACCAAAGATTGGAGCTAAATTTGCATTCAAAGGGTTTATGGTTTTGCTTAAAGTATCACCACAAATTAATAAAATATTTTTTGCATTTTGATTTTCTAAAAAAGAAAAAGCTATAAATAAGCCATATAAATACCCCGAACACGCTTGATTTACATCAAAAGCTATAGTTTGAGGCTTTAAATTTAATCGTTTGTGAAGATAGTTTGCACATGATGGCATAAAAAAATCAGGTGTTTGAGTAACAAAAATCACCATATCAAGCTCATTTTTATCAAAATCAAGTATTTTAAATAAATTTATACTTGCTTCATAGGCTAAATCTGTTGTGCTAATATTTTCATCAGCGATAAATCTTTTTTGTATGCCTGAAATTTTTTTCATTCTTTTTAGCATTTTGACATCATTTTGAAAAACATCTTCTAAGCAATCATCTATATTTATGCATTTATTAGGCACACAAATGCTTATGCCCGCTATTTTGGCTTTATTAAAACTAGCTTTCAATTATAAGTCCTTCGTAATTTATCATTTCTTTTTGGATTAGAGCAAAATTTTCTTTTATATTTGCATTTAAACTATATAAAAATTCCAAAAATGGCATATTTCTTTCGCCTTTTTGAAAGTATAAAATACATTCTTTTGTATTAAAATACAGGTGTAATAACTCTATAGCCTTATATAGCATAATTTTTTCAAGCCTTCTTCCTAAGGCTCTACAACTTATGCAAAGATCTTTTATGATTAAATTTGTTTCATCTTCATAAGCTACAAAAATTGCTATAATACCACTATCGCTTAATTTATCACTCATACTTATAGTCAAAATAGCATGTTTTTGCATAAATTCTTTGCACTCTTTTAAGCTTAATCTTGAGTAGTTTGATATAAATTGATTAGTTTTATTAAGTAGTTGCGAAATTCTTTCAAGTTCATCTGCGTGGTTGATATGAAATTTCAAACAAATTTGTAATTTTTCAAAATACTCTTTAGGGTTAAGCTTGCTAAGCTCTTGTCTTTGTAAATTTGCTTTAATATCAGCACTTCTTAACTCATCTTCCTTGCTAAAGCTTGTTTTTAAAAGTCTAGGATAGAGCTTTAAACTATAAGCACTATTTTCATCAGCTAGTAAGGTGTTAATATGAAGGTGTGATACATTTTCAATTTCGGCTATATTATCATCAATAAACAGCACGCTATCAAAAGCTATATTAAAAAAATTTATAATTTCTTTAATATTTTCGTCTTTACTTTTCCAATTAGCCCTGATTATACTAAAATCATCAAGTTGTAATAAAAAGTCTTTTCTTTGTGTAAAAAGTTTTTTCACATCTTCTTCTTCGTTTTTTGAAGCAATGGCAAGTAAAAAACCTTGATTTTTTAAATTTAAAAGCTCACTTTGCAAGGCTTTATGATTGCTAGATAAAGCAAGATTTTCAATGCCATCTTCACCTAAAATTCCTTGGTATAAGGTATTATCAAGATCTATGATAATTGCTTTTAAAGTCGGTTGTAAAAAGCTAGGTAGGATTTTTAGTCCTAGAATTTGGGCTAATTTTACACAAGCTTTATTACTAAGTCTGCTTGCATTTATTTCAAAATTACTATCATCTATGATGAGATTTTCATCTAAAAAGGGCTTTAGTATTTTGCAAATACTATATTCTTTTAAGCTTGTATCGCCAAGTAAAAGTGTGATGATAGGAGCGTTGCTAATGCTTGATAGCTCTTGTATTTTTTCTTTGATAAAATCATCTACATTTTTTTTATAATTGTTTAAATCTATAAATATAATATTTAAATCTGCTTTTTGAAAATTATCATAACTTAAACTATCATCATAAGAGCTTATGTTAAATTCAGCCTTTAATTTACTAAAGGCTAAAAATGCATTTAGTATGCTTGAAATCACTTCAAAAGAGTGATTTCTAAAAACATTAATAGCAATTTTTTTATAATGATTTTCCTTGCTAAGTTTTATAAGATCATTTCTTTTTAAATTTGGTGAAAAAAGATTCATTTTAGCTCTACTAATTCTATTAATAAATTATTACTCATCATCACAAAGCAAAGTTTTGCAAAATAACTTGCTTTCATTATGTCAACAACCAACAAACCATCATTTAAAAGCAAAGATAAATCTTGCTCTATATTTTTGCTTTCATAAGCTATATGATACATTTTAGTTTTATTTTTCAAATAGCTATCTAAAACGCCTTTTTCATTTAAATTTGACAAAAGTTCAAAGCGATATTGGGGGAATAAGTTATTTTTTGGAATGATAAATTCTCCCTTTACCCCTTGTTGTTCGTCTATAAATTCAGCTTCTTTAATAAAACCTAGCTTTTCAAATATTTTTCTTTCTTTTTCTAAAGATTTACATGCTACACCTATATGGTGGATTGGTAAATTTAAATTCATTTTTCAAATACCACAGCCATAGTTATAGCATTTTTAAATTTTAAAGCTTTTTCTAAAGAATAGTCATTTGCCATAAAACATTCATATTGTTTTATTTTTAAATCTGCTTTTTTTGCCATTTCAAAAATTTCATTTGGATGTGTAAATAAGTATATATGATCAATTGCAGGTGCGTTGATAGGTATGGTTGCAAAAATTTCACCTTCATCGCTTAATAAGTCTTTTGCTCTTTTTAAAAATTCTAAAGGCTGTTCAACATGTTCTAAAACTTCTCCAATTACTATTAAATCAGCCTTTTTGTGAAATTGAAATTGAAAAAAATCTTTACATAAAAATTCACAATTATTAATTAAATTTTTAACTTGATTTTCCACCATATTTTTTGTCAATTCGCAACTAGTAGGGGATAAATCTAAACCTAAATAATAATCAAATTTCAAACTTTTAACAGCTTTAGTAAAAAATTCTCCATGTCCTGGGCCTATTTCAAAATAATTATCATGTTTGCTTTTTGATTGAAGATAATTTTCAAAATACTTTCTAACTTTTATATGAGCAATCCAAATATAAGATGAAAGCGCAAGCCCTATCATGTATTTTTTCATATAAGTTTCATTAAAATAGACTTTATCTTTTACTTCTTCAAAACTTTTATATCTATATGAGTTATTTTCTATGAAATATTTTGTTTCTTCTAAAGTGTCATTAAGTATAGTTAAATAGCATTCGCACTGCTCTTGTAAAGAAATATTGTTTTGAAGATAATATGAAATGAGATTTTCAAATTCTATTTCATCTTCATTTGTTAGACTGATTTTATTTAAATATTTTGCGTGAATTGGATTTTTTATAGCTATTAACTCAAATAAGTTTTTAATATTTTTCATTTTTTACCTTTGATTTGATAGCTTGCAAAAGTTCATTTTGTGATTTTAGCTGACTTAATTCATCTTTGCTAAATTTGATTTCAAATTCTTCTTCTAAGCTCATGATTATATCAATATGATTTAAAGAAGTCCAATTTTTGCAATTTTGCATGCTTAAATTTGAATTTTCATCAACTTTTACTTCTAGTATATTTTCTAAAATTTCATAAAATTTATTTTCCATGGTCAATCGCCTTTTTTATCATTCTCTCAATAGCTTCGTAACTTTCAAAATTTTCTATTAATATAAATTCTGACTTTAAAGGTATATTGTAGTATTTTTCTATTTCATTTACTAGCATCATTATATCTAAGCTGTCTATGATATTGTCTGTAACAAGATTTTTCATTTCTTTGTTTATTTCGGGTTTTTCTATGTTTGTAAAAAAAAATTCAATTTCTTTTAGCATTATTATTTCCTTGATTTAAAAAATTTAAATTTATTTTCGTATTTTTATGTATTTCTAGGGTTATTGCATTTAAACTAATACTAGCTCCTTGTGTCATTAATAATAATTTTCTTCCAAGTAGATGTTGGTTTAAAAATAAATCAAACATAATTGAGTTAGCGTTTAAAAATCCAAATTTTTCAAATGCAAAAACACTTGGTATTTTATTTTTTTCTATATTTAATTTTGAGATTAATTGAAAATAAGTAAATTTGTTAGGTGAGTGTAAAAGATAAAAATCGGGAGTATTTCCATCATCCAAAAATAAATCAAAAAAAATGGGTAGTTTTTCTTGTGTAAAATTAAAAAATATATCATTGTTTATTTTTAATTCATTTATCCCTTCTTTATAGCATGTCATTGGCAATGTTTCTTTTAGTGTGCAATCGGAAAAATTTTGTTCAGCGTATGTGCATTTATGGTATACATTTGCTTTTTCTATCAATATAGCACATGCGCTATCACTAGAATACATAAAAAAATTTGTATCATTAATTTTCTTGTTTATAACAGATGTATAAACAATGGCAACATTATTTATATTTTCATTGTTTAATATTGTAAATGCTTCAAAAATACCTTGGGTTATTGAGGTGCAAAATCCAAATTTATCTATCATTATCAGATCGTTATGTAAATTTAATTTTTGATGTATTAAAAAGCTCATTGATGGAGCTAAAAAATCTGGTGATGGTGAGATCACAATCAAAGCATCAAGTTTTTTTGAATCAAAATTTTTAAATATATTTTTTAAAGCATCAATTGCTAAATCACTAGCATATGTTTCTTGGTCACAAATAAAATGTTTGCTAAATCCTAGATGTTCTTTTATTCTCTTAATCTTTTTGTCATGTATTTCTGGAAATTCTTGATTGTAGTTTAAATTAAATTGCGGCAAAACTAATTCTATATTTTTTATATTGTGCTGTTGTATTTTAATTTTTTTCATAAATGATTTTACTCCCTAATTTTTATCTGATAAAAAATAAGGATCTCTTTTTAAGTACTTTAAGGTACTTTGAAAATATTTTATACTGTTTGTACTTACAATACAAGATCCTGCAAAATTGATTATATGAAAATTATTATCCTCTTTTAAAATTAAAATTTGTTTTTTTGCAGATAAAACTACATCTTCTTTTAAGTCCCTAACATAGTAATCAATATTTATATTTTGTTTGGTATTTTTTTCATCTATTAAAATTCCACTAAAATTTTTATAATATCTATAAGGAACTTTACAAAACTCTTCTATATAATGGACAAAAGTATATCCACTATTATACATTCCAAATAAAATTATATTTCCATTTTCTTTTGTTAAAATATCATATACACTGTTTTTTCCAAAACAACTTGTAGTGTCTTTTAAAAATAATTTTTCTTTGGCTCCTTTTATAGCAAAAGAAAATATAGGATCATTTGTTCTTTTTGTACCATTATATTTTCTGAAATATTCTGTCAAAATTCCAACTTCACTTCTTGAGTTTAATTTGTTGTAAATTCTATTTTTGCAAAAACTATAGGTAAATGTAGGCATGATTAAAGTACCTTCTTTGCCTATAACTTCAAAAAAACAATCTAATATAGTTTGTAAAAATTCATTTCTAGGAAGCAAGGGTGTGCCAAAATTAAAAAGTTCAGTATGCACACATAAAATATCACCTTTTGTAATGCCAAGTTTTTTAAAAGCTTCTATTAAGTCAACATTAGAGTATTTTTTATCATTGTGTTTTAAGAAATATTTCATTTTATTAATCCGTGAAATTTTAATTTTTCTATTAAATCTTTTAATTCATAAGCTTGTATATTTAGCTTTGAGGTTATATCTAAAACATCATTTTTGCCATCACAAAAGGCTAGAAAATCAGCTGAGATTGGTTTTTTGGTAATTCCTTGATTTAAAGTATGATATAATCCTCTTTTGCCTAAATTTGGTTCACAAAAAGTTGTGATTTGATAAATTTCATTCACTTCTAAATTCATAATGATTTCTTGCATGGCTTTTAAGCCACCTTGCAATCCTTTTTCACTGATGAAATTTAAATCATCTTTGCTAGTGTGGTATTCTTTATAATCACCAAATCTAGTCCTACATATGCAAACTACGGGTAAATTTACCAAAGGAGAACAAAACTGTCTTTCGTTGCCACCTCTATATAAAAAACTAAATTCTTTAAAATTATTTTTAACTTTTAAAGTGTGCAAAGCTACTTTATCTGCTAGGGTATTTTCACTTGGAGTGTGAATGAGTGAATAAGCATTATCATCACCTATGCAAGAGAGTACAAAACCTGCTTTGGTATGCTTTTGTAAATGCTTTAAATGTTTGCTAAGATAAACTATACTCCCTATAGTTTCAGGAGCAAAAACAAAACGATAATTATATTTTCTCTCTTTCAGCCCCAAAAGCCATTTAGCTAAAAATGTAGCTACCACAGGGCCACTTAACTCATTATTTGCCATAGATGGATGACAAAGGTAAGTGGAAATTAAAATTTCATCTTTTGTTTTTTGCGTGCTAGGTATGAGTAAATCAGCATAGTTTAAAACCCCATTTTCATGGTGTTTTGCATCGATGAAAACTTTATATTTTCCTTCTTTTAGTTTAACTCTATCTTCATGTTTTATACAAAAACCCCAACGCCTTTTATAATAACTTGTTACATAAGGTATGGCATCTGGATAATTTTCTATAGAGTATAAATGCTCTTGTAGCTCATCTAGTGAGATTTCATCATCTATACCTTCGCTATAGTATAATACATGTAAATTATTTTGTTTAAAATCACAAATTTTTTCTCCATCTGGAGTGATGATATAAGCATCGTTTATCTCCCATTCGGCAGGTATCTCCCAGTCAAATACTTTACTTCCGCTTGCTATAGAGTGAATTTTTAATATACCCCCCCCCATAGCCTCATCAAGTATTTTTAAGCTTTGTCTAAAGCCAGCCCCTGTAATACTTCTACATATAGGAAAAAGCTCACAAGCTAACTCATACATACTTTTACTCACAACAAGCCTTTTTAGTTTCTTCTAAAATCTTAAATAAACTATCTTTAATAAATTGCGCTTCTTTTAGACTCATTTCTTGATGAGCAGGTATGCTAAGTTCAGCTTTATAAAAATTATCCGCATTTTCTAAAAATAAATTTCCATATAAGTTTTTATAAAAACTAAATTCATAAGTAGGTTTATAATGCACTTGCACACCTATACCTAAATTTAATAATTTTTCAAAAATAATCTCTTTTTGGCAATAAAACTCAGGAAAAAGCAAAATAGGGTATAAATGCCTTGAGCTTTTTTTATAATCTTTGATTTTTATAGTGCTAAAATAAGGATTTTTTTCAAATTCTTTATCATAAAAACTTGTGATGACTTCTCTTTTTTCTAGCATATTATCAAGTTTTTTTAGTTGATTTATGCCCAAAGCACAAGCTACATCACTTAAACGATAATTATAGCCTAGTTCAATCATATCGCTATCCCAAAGTCTTTTTTTGACTATGCCATGACTTCTTAAAAGCTTGATTTTTGAGATTAATTCCTCATCATTGCTAACGACTGCGCCACCCTCAAAGGTTGTGATAGGTTTAACCGGATGAAAAGAAAATATGCTCAAATCGGCCATAGAGCCTACTTTTTGATCTTTATAAGTAGCACCTAGAGCATGACTTGCATCATCTATTAATGGGATATTATATTGTTTAGTTAAGGCTAAGATTTCATCCATTTCTACGCTATTTCCCGCAAAATCAACCACGCAAATTGCCCCTATATTAGAGCTATCTTGATTTAATCTTAAAGCAAGTTTTTTCTCATCAATATTTCCATCACTTTTTACATCTATAAACTCCACTCTAGCATCTGCCATTAAAGCAGCATTTGCAGTTGCAGCAAAGCTAATGGGGGTTGTTAAAACAATTTTTTCTTTTACATTTAAAGACAAATATGCAAGGTGTAAAGCAGAAGTGGCTGAATTTAACACACAAGCATATTTTACACCTACATATTCACAAAGGGCTTGTTCAAATTCTTCAACCTTTTTTCCACCGGTTAAAAAATCATCCTTTAAAGCCTCACAAACTACTTGTATGTCTTGTTCGTCGATATTTTGATGAGAATAAGTTATCATTTTTCAAGCTCTGTATGATTTATTATATTTAAAAGCTCTTCTTGGCTAATCCATGATGGATTATTATCTGAGCTATAAGAAAAGCCATTAGAAACTTTTTTACCTTTTTGTCCTTTTGCATTTATACTAAAATCAACATTAATATTATTAAATTGGATACTTGGGCTAATGGCATAATAATTTTCAAATTCATAAGTTAAATGACTATCATCACTTGAAATCATAATTTCATGTAGTTTTTCACCTGCTCTTATACCTATGATTTTATGAGCTAAATTAGGAGCCATAGTTTTAGCTAAATCAACGATTTTCATAGAAGGAATTTTTGGCACGAAAATTTCCCCTCCATGCATATAAGCAAAATTATTCAGCACGAAATTAACCCCATCTTCTAAAGATATCCAAAATCTTGTCATTCTCTCATCTGTGATAGGAAGCTCTTTAGCGCCTTCATTGATTAGTTTTTTAAAAAATGGTATAACAGAGCCTCTTGAGCCTACTACATTACCATATCTTGTAACGCTAAATTTGGTATGAGAATTTCCTGCGATGTTATTTGCTGCTACAAAAAGCTTATCACTTGCAAGCTTTGTAGCTCCGTATAAATTAATAGGATTGCATGCTTTATCGGTTGAAAGAGCGATACATTTTTCTACATTATTTTCCAAACACGCATCGATTACATTTTGCGCTCCATGGATATTAGTTTTTATACATTCCATTGGATTATATTCTGCAATTGGTACATGTTTCATAGCAGCTGCATGGATGACAAAATCAACATCCTTCATCGCTATATTTAATCTTTCTTTATCTCTTACATCACCTATAAAATAACGCATGCAATTATCATTAAATTCTCTTGCCATTTCAAATTGCTTGAGTTCATCGCGTGAATAAATGATGATTTTTTTAGGTTTGTATTTTTGAAGTAAAGTTTTAGTATAAGTTTTTCCAAAACTTCCTGTACCACCGGTGATTAAAATGCTTTTTCCATTAAACATATATATTTTCCTATTACTTGACTAAGTTTTTATATCGGCTGAAAATAAAATTATTTTAAAATTCTTGGTAAAGTTATACCTGTTTGAGCTTGATATTTACCTTTTTTATCAGCATATGTTACATCACAAGGCTCATCTCCTTGTAAAAACAAAACTTGAGCTATACCTTCATTAGCATAAATTTTAGCAGGTAGTGGGGTTGTGTTTGAAATTTCTATAGTGATATGTCCTTCAAAACCTGGCTCAAAAGGAGTTACATTCACTATAATACCACATCTTGCATAAGTACTTTTACCAAGGCAAATAGCTAAAACATCATTTGGCATTTTAAAATACTCAACCGTTCTAGCAAGCGCGAAAGAATTTGCAGGTACTATACATACATCTCCTACAAAATCTACTACATTTTCTTCTACAAAATTTTTAGGATCTACAACAGTGGAATTTACATTGGTAAAAATTTTAAATTCTCTTCCAACTCTTATATCATATCCATAGCTTGAAAGCCCATAACTAACTATACCTTTACCTATATTTGCTTCACAAAATGGCTCTATCATATTGTGCTCTAATGCCATTTTTTTGATCCAATTATCTGCTTTTAAGCCCATTTTTGTCCTTTATAATTAAAGTGAATTTTTAAATTATATCTTAAAATAAAAGTAAAAAATAAATAATTGAAGTTATTTTTAGTATTTTTATATATAATTATAAATTAAGTCTTATAAATTAAGGAGAATATATGACAAAAGAAGAAATCAAAGAACTAATGCAACTTTTTGCAGAATCAAGTATAAGCAAGATTAAAATAAAAGAACAAGATGGATTTGAAATAGAACTAGAAAAAGATTTATGTTGTGAATTACCAGCTCCAACTCCTGTTGCTCCAGCTCCACAGCCAATTAATGTAAATGTAGTTAATGAGACCAAAGCAAGCTCAAACTCTTCTAATAAACCAACTATCAATAGCCCTATGGTAGGTACTTTTTATCAAGCTCCAAGCCCAGGTGCAGCACCTTTTGCTAAAGCAGGACAAACTATTAAAAAAGGAAGTACTATAGCAATTATTGAAGCGATGAAAATCATGAATGAAATCGAAGCTGAATATGATTGTAGGATAGTAGAAGTATTAGTTGCAGATGGTCAGCCTGTAGAATTTGGCATGCCTTTATTTGTGGTGGAGAAATTATAAAATGGAAATTAAAAAAGTTTTAATAGCAAATCGTGGAGAAATTGCATTAAGAGCTTTAAGAACTGTAAAAGAAATGGGAAAAAAAGCAATTTGTGTGTATTCTACTGCAGATAAAGATGCTTTGTATTTAAAATATGCTGATGCGAGTATTTGTATAGGAAATGCTAGAAGTTCAGAAAGTTATTTAAATATCCCAGCTATTATTAGTGCGGCTGAAATTAGCGAAGCGGATGCGATTTTTCCAGGGTATGGATTTTTAAGTGAAAATCAAAATTTTGTTGAAATTTGTGCAAAGCATAATATCAAATTCATAGGTCCTTCAGTTGCTGCTATGGCACTAATGAGTGATAAAAGTAAAGCAAAACAAGTAATGCAAAGAGCAGGTGTGCCTGTAATCCCAGGAAGCGATGGAGCTTTGGGTGGGGTTGAAGCAGCAAAAAAACTTGCTAAAGAAATAGGCTATCCTGTGATTTTAAAGGCAGCAGCAGGTGGCGGTGGTCGTGGTATGCGTGTAGTTGAAGATGAAAAAGATTTAGAAAAAGCTTATTGGTCAGCAGAAAGTGAAGCGATGAGTGCTTTTGGTGATGGAACTATGTATATGGAAAAATACATCCAAAACCCACGCCATATAGAAGTGCAAATCATAGGAGATAGCTTTGGTAACGTGATACATTTGGGTGAGAGAGATTGCTCTATGCAAAGACGCCATCAAAAGCTTATAGAAGAATCTCCTGCAATTTTACTAGATGAAAAAACAAGAAAAAGACTCCATGAAACAGCAGTTAAAGCTGCTAAGGCTATTGATTATGAGGGTGCGGGAACTTTTGAGTTTTTAGTGGATAAAAATTTAGATTTTTATTTTATCGAGATGAATACGCGCTTGCAAGTTGAGCATTGTGTGAGTGAGATGGTAAGTGGGGTAGATATTATCGAGCTTATGATTAAAGTAGCAGAAGGGTATCCTTTACCAAAGCAAGAAGAAATTAAACTTAAAGGCCATTCTATAGAATGTAGAATCACTGCTGAAGATTCCAAAACTTTCTTACCTTGCCCAGGTAAAATCACAAAATATGTAGCTCCAGCAGGACGCAATGTAAGAATGGAAAGTCATTGTTATCAAGATTATAGCGTACCTCCTTATTATGATTCTATGATTGGAAAATTAGTTGTTTGGGGAGAAGATAGGAACACAGCTATTTCTAAAATGAAAATAGCCTTGCAAGAGCTTATTGTAGGTGGGATTAAAACAACAAAAGATTTTCATTTAGCAATGATGGATAATGCAGATTTTATCAATAATAATTATGATACAAATTATCTTTCAAGACATTAATTTAAGATAGGTTTTTTAAACCTATCTTAATTCTTCTATATGAGCATTTGCTCTTATTTTATCAAGATGATTTTTTAAGGCTTGTTCTTTTTGAGTTAGAGTATAGATATTGCTAACTTGATCTTTGATTAAGTCAAATTCAATAGGATTTTTACCATATTTTTCTTTTACAAAATATATTATATAAGCATTTTCACCATTTAATACCGGAGTAAATTCTCCTATTTTTGTATTGTTTAATAAAGCAAGTAATCTTGGATCTAAACTAGCTGCGTTTAAACTAATGGCTTTTGATTTAATTTGAGAATTTTTATACATAGGATTTTGTGCAAGCTGTTGTAAAAGTTCAGGATTAGTAGAATTATAAACAACTAAGTCTATATTTGAAAAAGTGCTAAATTTATCAAGGTTACTTTCATAAAAATGTTTTAGTGTTTCATCATCAATATTGATTTTTGCATTTTGCATTATGCTTCTATAAAGCTTTTCTCTTTCAAGATCTTTTCTAACTTTATTTTTAAAAACTTCAAAACTTAAACCATCTTTTTCTATCTTTGATTGCAAACCATTAATGTCGGTTTTATTGCCTTTTGCTATTTGGGCTAATTTTTCATTAAGTTCAAAAGTACTTACATAAATTCCTAACTTTTTAGCTTCACTTTGTTGAACTTTATCATCTACTAAAAATGCTATAGCTTTTTGTTTATCGTCAGTTTTTAATTCTTTCATGGTTTGTTCTATATCATAAAGAGTAATAGGTTGATTTTCTACTACCATTGCTACGCCACCAAGGGTTTGAGCATATAAAATATTTGCAGCAAAACAACAAGATATTAAAAATTTTCTCATATAAAACCTTTATTTAAGTGTAAATATAGCATTATAACAATAAAAATTTAAAAAAGGTAAAAATATGCAAGAAATCACAACGCGTTTTGCTCCTTCTCCAACAGGATATTTGCACATAGGAGGGCTTAGAACGGCTTTATATAATTATCTTTATGCGAGAAAAAATAAGGGTAAATTTTTATTGCGTATTGAAGATACGGATTTAAAAAGAAATTCACAAGAAGCTACACAAGCTATTATAGAAGCATTTAAATGGTGTGGGCTTGATTATGATGGGACGATTGAGTATCAATCTCAAAGATTTGATATTTACAAAAAATGCATTCAAAAATTATTAGATGAGGGTAAGGCTTATTATTGTTATATGAGCAAAGAAGAGCTTGATGAGTTAAGAGCTAAGCAAGAAGCAGCCAAAGAGCGCCCAAAATACGATGGTAGATATAGAGATTTTAAAGGAACTCCCCCAAGTGGTATTGAGCCTGTGGTGCGTATAAAAGCACCACAAAGTGGAGAGATTAAATTTATAGATGGTATTAAAGGCGAGGTTAGTTTTAAGGCTGAAGATATTTTAGATGATTTTGTAATTGCAAGAAGCGATGGTAGCCCAATTTATAATTTAACTGTTGTAATTGATGATGCACTAATGGGTGTGAGTGATGTTATAAGAGGGGATGATCATTTATCAAATACCCCAAAACAAATCGTTCTTTATGAGGCACTAGGCTTTAAAATTCCTAAATTTTATCATGTGGCTATGATACATGGTGAAGATGGTAAAAAACTTTCTAAGCGTCATGGGGCAACTGATGTGATGGAGTATAAAAATATGGGGATTTTACCTCAAGCCTTGCTAAATTTCTTAGTGCGTCTTGGTTGGAGTCATGGCGATGATGAAATTTTTTCTTTAGAAAGTATGCAAGAGCTTTTTGATCCAAATCATATTAATAAAAGTGCTTCTTGTTATAATTTTAAAAAGCTAGAATGGCTTAATGCTCATTATATTAAAACTTTACCTTTTGAAGAAATCAATAGACAATTAAAAGATTTAGGATTTGATTTAAGTCAGTATGAAAAAGCGGGATTTTTACTGGATATGTTAAGAGAGAGAGCTAAAACCTTACATGATATTATTAGTGGGGCTAAAGTGTTACTAAATGACCCAAAAGAATACGATCAAAAGGCTGTAGATAAATTTCTTAATGTAACAAATTTAACTTATTTGGAAAAATACGCTATGGTTTTAAATGAGCAAAAAAATGCTTGCGAATTTGAAGAATTAACTAATCAATTCTTAGAAGAAAATAATCTTAAGTTAAAAGATCTAGCTCAAGCCATACGCATTGCACTTACTGGAAGCTCGGTAAGTCCTAGTATATTTGAAGTATTAGAATTTTTAGGAGTGCAAAAAGCTAAGCTTAGAATAGAAAATTTACTAACTTACATGAAGGGGAAATAATGAATTTAAAAGAAGAGGCTTTAGAATACCACTTAGGGGGTAAAGTAGATATTGTTGCTAGAAAGCCTATGGATAGTGCGCATGATTTATCTTTAGCTTATTCTCCGGGGGTTGCTGAACCTTGTGTTGAGATAGCAAAAGATGAAACTTTGGCTTATAAATACACCAATAAAGCTAATTTAGTTGCCATAGTAAGTGATGGTAGTGCGGTTTTGGGACTTGGCAATATAGGAGCAAGCGCAAGTAAGCCTGTGATGGAAGGAAAGGCTTGTTTGTTTAAAAAATTTGCTAATGTTAATGCTTATGATTTAGAAATTAATGCTCATAGTGTAGATGAGATTGTTACCTTTTGTAAAGCTATAGCACCTACTTTTGGAGGAATTAATTTAGAAGATATTTCAGCACCAAAATGCTTTGAAATAGAAGCTGCTTTGCAAGATCTTGGAATTCCAGTAATGCATGATGATCAACATGGTACTGCGATCATTTCTACAGCAGGATTAATGAATGCTATGGAAATTAGTGGTAAAAAATTTGAAGATATTAAAGTAGTAGTAAGTGGTGCGGGTGCAGCGGGTATTGCAAGTGCTAGAATGTATAGAAATTTGGGGGTTAAAAATATCGTTTTAGTAGATAGTAAGGGTGTGATTAATACTCAAAGAGATGATTTAAATAAATACAAACTAGAATTTGTAAGCGATACCAAAGATAGCACTTTAAGAGAGGCTTTAAAAGATGCTGATGTGTTTTTGGGTTTGAGTGCACCTAAGATTTTAGATGATGAGATGATTTTAAGTATGGCTAAAGATCCTGTGATTTTTGCACTAGCTAATCCTGTGCCTGAAGTAATGCCTGAAGATGTTAAAAGGGTTAGAAATGATGCTATAGTTGGAACAGGTAGAAGTGATTATCCAAATCAAATTAACAATGTTTTAGGTTTTCCTTTTATTTTTAGAGGAGCCTTAGATGTAAAAGCGACTAAAATCACTGAAAATATGAAAGTAGCTGCTGCTAAAGCTTTGGCTGATTTAGCTAAGCTTGAAGTAACTGATGAGGTAAAACAAGCTTATGGAGTAGAAGAGCTTAGCTTTGGTAGAGATTATGTTATACCAAAACCATTTGATAGCAGGGTAAAAGCTGTAGTTAGTGCTGCTGTGGCAAAAGCTGCAGTTGAAGATGGAGTGGCTTTGGTAAAAGAATTTGACTATCAAAAATATCTAGCAAGCTTACAATAGTTTTTATAGATTAAGTTTTATTTAAAATATTTTTTTGAATAAAACTTAATTTTTATTTTCAATCTTTCAATTTGACTTTTCTATTATTTTAATTTTTTACTTAATAATCTAAGATTGCAAAATAATTTTTACAATAAATGTTAAATTTTGATATAAATTTTAGTATTGATTATATTTTTAATTAAATTAATTTATATTTAAGATATTTTTTTATAGGATACTAATACTTAATCATAGAAAGGCTAAGATGGTTTTTGGAAAGATAGATTATCTTAATTTACTCCCTTTGCATATCTATCTTAAAAAAACAGCTTTTTCTAGCTATGTTAAGCAAACTACAGAATACAAAAAAGGGGTTCCTAGTAAGCTAAATCGCCATTTGTATTTTAGACGCATTGATGCAGCGATTATTTCAAGTATTGAAAGTCGTAGAAAAAAATACAAAACCTTAAATGTGGGAATTTGCGCAAGCAAAAAGGTAAAAAGCGTTTTAGTAAAAAAACATTCTCAAAGCAAAGAAGATGCAAGTTCTGCAACTTCTAATGCTCTTGCAAAAGTTTTAAAGCAAAAAGGGGAGGTTATCATCGGTGATAAGGCTTTAAAACTTTATTTGCAAAATCCAAAAGATTATATTGATTTGTGTGAATTATGGTATGAAAAGACCAAATTACCTTTTGTTTTTGCACGCTTTTCTTGTGTTAAAAATTTTTCTATTTATAAAAAAATGATGAAAAATTTCACCAAAAGTAAAATTTTCATTCCACAATATATTTTGCTAGATTATTCTAAATCAAGAAATCTTTCTCAAAAGGAAATTAGCGCATACTTAAAGCTAATTTATTACAAAATAGGAACAAAGGAGCAAATGGCGCTAAAAAAATTTTTAGCTAAAACAAACAGCAAGATACTATAAAAAGGACAATTTATGAGTATGGCTAAACAATATATCAATGAAACTTTAGAAAAAATTCAAACAATTTCCCCAAGACAACCTATATTTTTTCAAGCAGCAACTGAGGTATTAAATTCTTTAGAACCTTTACTCGAATCTAATAAAACCTACCAAGATCATGCAATATTAGAGCGTATTGTAATGCCTGAAAAAACAACTATATTTAGAGTTGTATATATCAATGATGCAGGTAAAGCTCAAACACATTTTGGCTATAGAGTGCAGTTTAACTCTAGTTTAGGTCCTTATAAAGGTGGACTTAGATTTCATCCTAGTGTGAATTTGGATGTTTTAAAATTTTTAGGTTTTGAGCAAATTTTCAAAAATTCTTTAACAGGTTTGATGATAGGCGGTGCTAAAGGTGGAGCAAATTTTGATCCTAAAGGTAAAAGTGAAGCAGAAATTATGCGTTTTTGTCAAGCTTTTATGGCCGAGCTTTCAAAAATCATAGGAGCAAGCACTGATGTTCCAGCTGGTGATATAGGGGTTGGTGCTAGGGAAATTGGATATATGTTTGGAGCTTATAAGAAAATTAGCTCTAATTTTGATGGAACTTTAACGGGAAAGAAAATTCCATGGGGTGGAAGTTTAGCAAGAACAGAAGCAATAGGATATGGTTGCGTGTATTTTACCCAAGAAATGCTAGCAAAATATAACAATGCATTAGAAGGAAAAGAGTGTGCAGTCTCAGGTAGTGGAAATGTGGCAATTTATACCATAGAAAAATTACATCAACTTGGTGCAAAAGCAATCACAATAAGCGATAGCGATGGATTTGTTTATGATAAAGATGGGATAGATTTAGATTTATTAAAAGAAATTAAAGAAGTAAAAAGAGCTAGGGTGAGTGATTATGCAGTGCTTAAAAAAGGTGCTATTTTTACTCCAAAAAGTGCGTATAAACAAGGTTGCAATGGGGTATGGAGTATACCTTGTGATATAGCTTTTCCAAGTGCTACGCAAAATGAGTTAAATTTAGAAGATATTAAAACTTTATATCATAATGGTTGTCGTATGGTAGCAGAGGGAGCTAATATGCCAAGCACACTTGAAGCGATTGATTTTATGTTAAATCAAAAAGACTTTTTATTTGCTCCAGCTAAGGCTGCAAATGCAGGCGGGGTAGCGACTTCTCAACTTGAAATGCAACAAAATGCAAGTATGTGTCAATGGAGTTTTGATGAAGTTGATGCAAAATTGCATAAGATTATGAAAAATATTTTTGAAAATTCATACGAGTGTGCAAAAGCTTATAATCATGAAGGAAATTTAGTAGTAGGTTCAAACATAGCAGGCTTTAAAAAAGTAGCTGATGCGATGATTGATCATGGTTATATTTAAAAAGATGGCTTAAATGCCATCTTTAATGCATATAAAAAAAGCTTGTTATTTGATTAGCGATTTTTTCTTCTAAAGATTCTTTGGCTCTATCTATATTGCCAAGATAAGCAGTTCTTGCTAAAAGTGAGGTGCTTTGAGTAGAGTTTTTGGAACTAATTTGTAAATTAACTTGCAAAAGATAGTAATTTTCTACTTCCATTTCAAAAACATTATCTATTTTATCAAAGTCATTATAAAAAAATCTCGCATTAGAAGCAATTAGTCTTTGTGCGTAAGAAAATTTCTTAAAATCTACTATATTGATATAAATTTTATAATCACTTTGAGTATTATCTAAAACCAATCCCAAATTTTGTAATTTTTGAGCGAGTTTGGCCTCTAAATTTGTGTTTAATTTTGAAGGATTATTGATGTGTAAAGAAAAACTTTGATTTTTATTAGCATGTAGGAAAATACCCTCATTATTTGTTTGGATAAAAGTTTGCATAGGGCCTGTGCAAGCACTTAAAAATAGTGCAAGCGCAAGCAAGAAAAGATTATTTTTGAGCATCGATTATGGTTGGTACGGCGCGAAGACCAAGTTTAGAGTATTTTGCAAAAGTTTCTCTTACTGCTTTAACTTCAGCTTCACTAGGTTTTTTATAATCTTTTAAATTTTTATCATAGTATTTTTTCATGATAGCAATTTTTTGTGCATCGTCTTTAGCATTTTTACTTTCTTTATAGATTAATGCAGATTTTTCAAATGCGCTTGTATCATGGATAGGAGTTAAGATAAATTTAACTTGATGAGTTTTTAGTGTTT